>CAZHMX010000112.1:0-5717 GCA_964533725.1 uncultured Alistipes sp.
GCCCGTCCGGCTGGGCCCGACCACGGGCCCAAGGAGGACAGTCGTTGTCGGGACTACAACCGATCCAGACACCCGAGTATCAGCCGTGTGCTGTCGTCGATTTCGGCGGGGGAGATGGTCAGGGGCGGGGAGATGCGGAAGGCGGTGTCGCAGAAGAGGAACCAGTCGCTCATGATGCCGGCCTGGGCGAAGAGTTCCATCATTTTGTAGAGGTAGTCGGAGCGGCCGAGTTCGACGGCGAGGAGGAGGCCGCTGCGGCGGATCTCCAGGACGCGGGGGTGGCGGCGGAGGGCGGTTTCGTAGCGGAGGCCTTTGGCCTCTACGTCGTCGAGGAGGCGGTTCCGGAGGGTATATTCGAGTGCGGCGAGGCCTGCGGCGCAGCAGACGGGGTGGCCGCCGAAGGTGGTGATGTGTCCGAGCACGGGGTTGGTCTGGAGGGTATCCATGATGCGGTGGGAGGAGACCACGCCGCCGAGGGGCATGCCGCCGCCGAAGGCTTTGGCTAAACAGACGATGTCGGGGACGACGCCGTATTTCTGGAGGGCGAAGAGGGTTCCGCAGCGGCCCATGCCGGTCTGTATTTCGTCGAAGATGAGCAGCGCGCCGACCTGCGAACAGCGGTCGCGCAGGGCCTCCAACCAACCCGGGGCGGGCAGACGCACGCCGCCCTCGCCCTGGACGGGTTCGACCAGAACGGCGGCCGTGCGCTCGGTCAGGGTGTCGAGTGCGCTGAAATCGTTGAATTCGATAGCCCGCGTGTCGGGCAGCAGCGGACGGAAGGCCCCCTTCCACTCCTCGCCTTCGGGGGTTCCCATCATGCTCATGGCCCCGTGGGTCGAACCGTGATAGGCACGGCGCATCGAGACCAACTCCGTGCGACCGGTGGCGCGCTTGGCCAGCTTGAGGGCCACCTCAACGGCCTCGGCACCCGAGTTGACGAAGTAAACGCACTCGAGCGGCGGGGGCATCAGCTCGGCAATCCGCGCGGCGTAACGCACCTGCGGCCGTTCGACCAGCTCGCCGTAGACCATCACGTGCATGTAGTCGGCCGCCTGACGCTGCACGGCCCCGATCACGTCGGGATTGGCGTGGCCGACGTTGTTGACCGAGACGCCCGAGACCAGATCGTAGAACCGCCGGCCGTCGGGCGTATAGAAAAAGACCCCCTCGGCACGGGCCACCGGCACCAGCATCGGTGCGGGCGAGGTCTGCCCCACGTGCGCGAGGAACTGTTTGCGTAAAATCTCCATATATAATAAAGTGCTATTGTGCCTCTTCGGCCGACAGCCGGGCCAGGATCCCCTCGGCGTCGCGGACGCTCTGCATGACCCAGCGGTGGAGGATCGGCACACGCTCGGCGGGCGACAAAGCCCACTGCCCGACCTGTTCGCGCACCCGGCCCGAGAGCATGTAGATCAGGATCGCCGCCGACGCCGAGACATTCAGGCTCTCGACCATCCCGCACATCGGGATCTTCAGAAATTCGTCCGCCGCCGCCACCACCTCGTCCGAAATGCCCTGCTTCTCGGTGCCGAAGACCAGACAGAAGGGGCCGCGCGTGACGTCGAAGGTCTCGGGCGTGCAGCTCTCGCGGTGGGGCGTGGTGGCCACAATGCGGTAGCCCTCCGCCTTCAGCGAGGCGACGGCCTCCGCCGTCGAGGCGTGCCGCCGCAGGTCGATCCACTTGTCGGTGCCGCGGACGATATTGAGGTTGGGGTTGAACTTGCAGAGGGTCTCCACGGTGTGGAGCTCCTGCAACCCGAAGGCCTCGCAGTGGCGCACCAGGGCCGAGGCATTCTGCGGGTGGAAGGTGTTCTCGGCCAGGAGGGTCATATAGCGCGTGCGCCGGTCGAGCGCACGGAGCAGCGTGTCGTAGCGCTCGTCGGTCATGAAGCCGCGCAGCAGCGCCGTCTGACGCTCCAGCCCGGCAAGAGAGGATCCGCTATTTTCTGTATTTTTCATCTTCGTCCATGATTTTCAGGTAACTTTCGTAGCGGCTCCAGGCTATGCGCCCCGACTCGACCGCCTCGCGCACGGCACACCCCGGCTCGTGGGTGTGGGTGCAGTTGTAGAACCGGCACGCCCCCGCCAACCCGATCATCTCGCGGAAATAGTGCCACAGCTCCGTGTTGTCGATATCGATCAGCCCGAACCCCTTGATGCCCGGGGTGTCGATGATGCGCCCGCCGCCGGGCAACGTGTAGACCGTCGAGAAGGTGGTCGTGTGGCAGCCCTTGCGGCTCGACTCCGAGATCTCCCCCGTCCGCGGATCGAACGCCGGGTCGATCTTCCCGATCAGGGTCGACTTGCCCACCCCCGAATTGCCCGCCACCAGGGTCGTCCCGCAGCTGACCCGCTCGCGGATGCGGTCGACCCCTTCGCCCTCCAGGGCCGACAGCTCCACCACCTCGTACCCCGCACCGCGATAGGTCTCCACAAAATCGGCCATCGCCTCAGGTACCCGCCGCGCCAGGTCGCACTTGGCCAGCACCACCGTAGCCGGAATGCGGTAGGCCTCGCAGGTGAGCAGAAAACGGTCGATAAATTCGCGCGGCGTCTCGGGATCGTAGAGCGTGGCCAGCAACAGCGCCCGGTCGACGTTGGCCGCGATGATGTGGGCCTCCTTCGAGAGGTTCGAGGCCCGGCGGATGACGTAGTTGCGACGCAGCTCGATGGCCGCAATCACCGGGTCGTCCTCGTCGCCGCACTCCACACGCACCACGTCGCCCACCACCACGGGATTGGTCGTCCGGACCCCCTTGAGCCGCAACCGCCCGCGGATACGGCACCGCAGCGTCCGCCCGTCGCACACGACGTCGTACCAGCTGCCCGTGGCGCAGACCACCACCCCCGAAAACGTCTCGCCGCAACGCATCACCGGGTCGTTTTATCGCGGTCCGCCTTGCTGCGGGTCGTTTTATCGAGGGTCTTGGCCGTCTCCGACCAGGCCTGCACCGCAAAAGGCATGACCCGTTCCGGAATCCGGCTCAACGGAGCAAAAACCCGCGACCCGGACCGGTATTTATGGTCGAGCACCACCCCGTCGGGGTCGAGCCGGACAAACCCGTAGCAGAGCACCCCCGCCAGCAAGGCCCACTTGACGACCGAGAGCAACACCCCCAGCACCACGTCCAGCGTCCCGAACCCCGCCAGCGAAAAAAGCCCGCTGACGGCCCGTCCCAGCAGCCCCAGGCCGATCATCGACGCCAAGAGCAGCAAAACATACCCCGCCGGCGTCGTATAGATCGCGTCGCCCGGAATCCATGCGCCGACACGCGCCCCGTATTTCGCTGTGATCCAAATGCCTAAAATCACCCCTGCCAGAGAAAAGAGCTGCCGGACCAGCCCCCTGCGCCAGCCGTTGAACACGGCCCAGAGCAGCAGCACGGCAAAAAAGATATCCAATCCGTTCATTCGCTTCGTTTTGTAAATCGGAACAAAGATACATTTTTTCCGCGATAAATAAAAAAAAGAGTGTATCTTTGCCGCGCAAGTCCGCCTTGTCGCTGCCCTCCGGCCGGAGGGGAGAGGAAAGTCCGGGCAACAGAGAGCACCGCGCAGGTTAACGGCCTGACGTCCGAGAGGGTGTGGCCAGCGTAACAGAAAACAACCACCCGCAAGGGTAAGGGTGAAAAGGCGGGGTAAGAGCCCACCGCGGAGGCAGCAATGTCGTCCGGCAGTACGTCCCGCGGGTTGCAAGACCATGTATACCGGCTAAATGTAGGGTTGCTCGCCCGATGCCGGGGGGTAGGTTGCTTGAGACGGCGGGAGACCGCCGTAGTAGATAAATGACAAGGGGCCTTGGTGCGTCACTCGCGAGTGTAATCCCGCACCCAAGGCAACAGAACCCGGCTTATAAGACTTGCACTCTTCACGTCGCCTCCCCTTTGCGGAGGCGACGTTTTTTGTCTCCGCTCCCCTCTCTCTCTTTCGTGAGCGACACCCTCCCGCAAAGGCAGTGCCCCCCCTGCGGGATGGCATTTCCTCCTCCCTCCTTCCCCTTTCGTAGAGACGATGCCCCCCTCTGTAAAGGCGGCGTTTTTACTACCCTTTCCCTCTATTTGTTATTCATAGGGCGATTTTATGGAGAGGGAGTTACGGAGACGGTCGTTTTTTTTGGGGGGGGGTAGGTGTGGAGCATCGGGTGGAGGAGAATACAGCCTCAAAGGACGCCGAAGTGAACCGGGCAGCCCAGGAGGGAGGGGCTGTGCAGGCCGAAGGCCCTGCACAGTGACAGCGGACACGGATTTCATGTCAGGGAGCTTGCTCACTGGCGGGTAATCCGTGTCCGTTGTCACGCGCGGTGGTTTGAAAAACCGCCGTGCGTCCCCTCCCGGGGGAAGCCGTTGCCAGCCCCTCCAAAACAGCATGCACCGGGGAGCGCCCGTGCGCAAGGGGCGGGGTGTCATCCCGCCCCGACGAGCACAGTCGTGCGGCAGCCCCGCCGTCAAGAGCAACCGCGCCATCCTGCACGGCCGCTAAAACTCCGACGTAAAGTGAAACTCGATCTTGGGGAAGTTTTCCTGGGCGAGGGCGAGGGCGTAGGAGGTGTCGGCGAGGAAGACGTCGCGGCCGTGTTTGTCGACGGCCATGTTGGCGTGTTTGCGGCGTTTGAAGTCGGCGAGTTGCGCGGTGTCTTCGCTGCGGATCCAGCAGGCCTTGTAGATGGATATGGGTTCCCAGCGGCAGGCGGCGCCGTATTCGTGCTCGAGACGGTATTGGATGACCTCGAACTGGAGGGCGCCCACGGTGCCGATGATCTTGCGGCCGTTGAGCTGCGAGGTGAAGAGCTGTGCGACACCTTCGTCCATAAGCTGGTCGATGCCTTTGGCGAGCTGCTTGAACTTCATGGGGTCGGCATTCTCGATGTATCGGAACTGCTCGGGGGCGAAGGAGGGTATGCCGGTGAAGCGGAGCCGCTCGCCCTCGGTGAAGGTGTCGCCGATGGCGAAGTTGCCCGTGTCGTGGAGTCCGACGATGTCGCCGGGCCAGGCGAAGTCGATGACGGACTTTTTCTCGGCCATGAAGGCGGTGGGCGAGGAGAATTTCAGCTGCTTGCCGCTGCGGACGTGGAGGTAGTTTTTGTTCCGCTCGAAGACGCCGGAGCAGATCTTCAGGAAGGCGATCCGGTCGCGGTGGTTGGGGTCCATGTTGGCGTGGATCTTGAAGACGAAACCGCTCATTTTGGACTCCCCGGGCGCCACGGTGCGGCTCTCGGTGACGGCGGGACGGGGCGCGGGGGCGATGCGGATGAAACACTCCAGCAGCTCGCGGACACCGAAGTTGTTGACCGCCGAGCCGAAGAATACGGGAGCCACCTCGCCGCGCAGATAATCCTCGCGGTCGAAGGGGTCGTAAACGCCCTCGACCATCTCCAGATCCTCGCGCAGCCGGTCGGCATAACGCTGCCCGATGCGGTTGTCCAATTCGGAGGAGGCGAGGTCGTCGATCTCGACCGTCGAGGCGTCGGCCGTGAGCCGCTCGTCGCTGGTGAAGAGCGAGAGCCGGTGCTCGTAGATGTTGTACACGCCCTTGAAGTCGGGACCGCTGGAGATCGGGAACGAGAGGGGCCGCACGCGGATCTTCAGCTCCTTCTCCACCTCGTCCAGCAGATCGAAGGGATCCTTGGAGGGACGGTCCAGCTTGTTGAAAAAGACGATCACGGGGGTGTTGCGCATGCGGCAGACCTCCATGAGCTTGCGCGTCTGGCTCTCGAC
>CAZHMX010000113.1:0-5708 GCA_964533725.1 uncultured Alistipes sp.
CGAGCGCGTGGTGACCATCACGGGCAAGAGCCTGAAGGAGCCGAAGAACCTGCTGACCCGTATGGGTACGCCGATTCAGACGCTGATCGACGCCGCCGGCGGTCTGCCCGAGGATACGGGCAAGGTGATCAACGGCGGTCCGATGATGGGTCGCGCGATGGTCAACCTCCAGTCGCCCGTGACGAAGGGCTGCTCGGGTATCACGGTCCTGAACGAAAAAGAGGCGACGCGCGGCGAGGCTTCGGCCTGTCTGAAGTGCGCCAAGTGCGTGGCCGCCTGCCCGATGGGGCTCGAGCCCTTCCTGATCTCGAAACTTTCGCGCAAAAAGGCGTGGGAACGTGTCGAGGGGGATCGGATCACCGACTGTATCGAGTGCGGCTGCTGCCAGTTCACCTGCCCGGCCAACATTCCGCTGCTGGACTACATCCGTCTGGGCAAACAGACCGTGATGGGCATCATCCGTGCCCGTGCGGCTGCCAATGCGCCTAAAAAATAACCGATAAAAATGAAGTAACAATATGGCAAAACAATTAACTGTCGCCCCCTCGCCGCACGTCCACGGCACGGAATCGACCCAAAAGATCATGCGCGACGTGATCATCGCACTCGTGCCCGCGCTGGTCGTCTCGACGGTCGTCTTCGGCTGGAGCGTGCTGGGCATTACCGCACTGGCCGTAGCCTCGTGCGTAGGGTTCGAATATCTCATTCAGCGTTATATGATCGGCGGCCCCTGCACGGTCTGCAACCTGTCGGCCGTCGTCACGGGTATGCTGCTGGCCTTCAACGTCCCCTCGTCGCTGCCGTGGTGGATCGTCGTTATCGGTTCGCTCGTGGCCATCGGCGTGGCCAAGATGACCTTCGGCGGTCTGGGCAAGAACATCTGGAACCCCGCTTTGGTGGGCCGTGTCTTCCTGCTCATCGCCTACCCCGTGCAGATGACCTCGTTCCCCGAGGTCGACGGCTTCACGGGTGCAACGCCGCTGGCCGCCGCCAAGATGGGTGATTTCGCCCAGATGTCGGTCAACTATCAGGATATGCTGCTCGGCAACATCCCCGGTTCGATGGGTGAGGTCGCCGCCGTCGCCCTGCTGCTGGGCTTCGTCTACCTGCTTTGGCGCAAAGTCATCACGTGGCACATTCCCGTGGTGGTTCTGGCCGTGATGGCCCTGTTCGCCGCCGCAGTTGCCGCCGCACGCGGCATGTCGGGTGTTGCAATCGTCGAGTTCCCGCTCTTCCATCTGCTGGCCGGCGGTGCCATTCTCGGTGCCGTCTTCATGGCGACCGACTATGCCACCTCGCCGATGACCAAGAAGGGTATGGTGATCTATGCCGCCGGTATCGGTGTGCTGACGATGTGCATCCGCCTGTGGGGCGCCTACCCCGAGGGTATGTCGTTCGCCATCCTGATCATGAACTCGGTGGTGCCCTTGATCAACAAATATGTGAAACCCACTCGCTTCGGCTTGAAAAAATAGGAGGAACGGAAGATGAAAAGTACACTCTTAAATATGGTAGCCGTGCTCTTCTGCATTACGCTGGTCGCTTCGGCCGGTGTGGGCTACGTCAATATGATCACCGTCGAGCCGATCGCCCAGGCCAACCGTCAGGCCGAGGTGGCCGCCCTTGAGGCCGTGCTGCCCGCCTTCGACGAGTCGACCGCCGAGACGGTCACCTTGGACGATATGGAGATCGTGGTGAACACCGCCAAGAAAGAGGGCGAGACGATCGGTTATGCCGTCAAGACCCTCTCGAAAAAGGGCTTCGGCGGTATGATCACCCTGATGGTCGGTTTCGATGCCGAGGGCAACGTACACAATGTGGCGGTCCTCTCGCAGGCCGAGACCCCGGGTCTGGGTACGAAGATGGCCGACGAGGGCAACAACCTCATCACGTCGATCCAGGGCAAGAATCCGGGCGCGATGAACCTTTCGGTGAAGAAGGACGGCGGCGATGTCGACGCCCTAACGGCCGCCACGATCTCGTCGCGTGCCTACGTCGATGCCGTGGCCCGCGCCTACAATGCTTACAAACAGGTCGCCGACGGTGTAGCCGGTGATGCCCGCACGGGTGCCACCAAGACCGCCGAGGCAGAAGAGAACGCCGAAGCCGATGGTGCCGAGGAGGTTCAGGAAGGAGGTAACAATGAATAAGCTGCAATTGATTTTGAAGGGCATCGTCAAGGAGAACCCCACGTTCGTGCTGGTTCTGGGTATGTGCCCGACGCTGGGTACCACAACCTCGGCGATGAACGGTTTGGGCATGGGCGTGGCGACGATGGCCGTGCTGATTATGTCCAACTTCGTCATTTCGCTGGTCAAGAACCTGATCCCCGACAAGGTGCGCATCCCCGCCTTCATCGTGATCATCGCCTCATTCGTGACGATCATCCAGATGTTGATGCAGGCCTTCGTGCCCGCGCTCTATGCCTCGTTGGGCGTCTTCATCCCCCTGATCGTGGTGAACTGCATCATCCTGGGCCGCGCCGAGGCCTTTGCCTCCAAAAACGGCGCTTTCGACTCGATCCTCGACGGTGTGGGCATCGGTCTGGGCTTCACGCTGTCGCTGACGACGATCGGTCTGGTGCGCGAGGTACTGGGCAGCGGCGCCGCTTTCGGCTGCTCGCTCGGCATTGCGAACTACATGCCGCTGATCTTCGTTCTGGCCCCGGGTGCCTTCATCGTGCTGGGCTACGTTATGGTATTGTTTAACAAATACTTGAAGAAATAGTGATGGAACAGCTTTCATATTTTGCAATCATCATCGGCGCGATCTTCGTCAACAACGTCGTGCTGGCTCAATTCCTGGGCATCTGCCCGTTCCTGGGCGTTTCGTCGAAGGTGGAAACCTCGATGGGTATGAGCGCTGCCGTAACCTTCGTGATGGCCATCGCTTCGGTCGTCGCATGGTTGATTCAGACCTATGTCCTGAACACGCTGCACATCGAATACATGCAGACGATCGTCTTCATCCTAGTGATCGCCGCGCTGGTGCAGATGGTCGAGATCATTCTGAAGAAGGTCTCCCCGTCGCTCTACCAGGCGCTGGGTATCTTCCTGCCGCTGATCACGACGAACTGCGCCGTGCTGGGTGTCGCCATCCTGATGATCCAGAAGGAGTTCAACCTGTTGCAGAGCCTCACCTACTCGGTGGCCACGGCCGTCGGTTTCGGTGTTGCGCTGGTGCTGTTCGCCGGCATCCGCGAGCGCCTGGAATTCGAAGAGGTTCCCGCCGCCTTGAAGGGGGTGCCCATCGCGCTGATCTCGGCCGGTATCCTGGCCATGGCCTTCATGGGCTTCACGGGTTTGGTATAGCCCCCCGCCCCACCGGCAACATTCGCCCGATCCCGAAAGGAGATCGGGCGTTTTTTATGCACCCCGACGGCGTTACCCCTCGCACGTCCGAAGTTCTGTCAAAAAGGACGATAAAGATAGTACAAAATCGGAACAGAACATGACAAAAGCGGCATGAGACTTGGAAATTCAGCAGATAATCTGTAACTTTACCCAAAATTTGACGATTTTTCTAAAACTGCAACTGGAAACAATGAAAAGTTTAGGAATAGACATTGGAACCTCTTCGGTGAAGGTCGCGCTGCTCGATATCGAGACCGGGCGTTGCGTGGCTTCGGCTACCAACCCCAAGGTGGAGATGCCCATCAGTTCACCGCGCAACGATATGGCGGAACAGGATCCCACGATGTGGTGGTCGTACGTCTGTGCCGGCATCCGCGAAATTGCCGCCGAACACCCGATGAACGAGGTGGTGTCGATCGGTATCACCTATCAGATGCACGGTTTGGTGCTCCTGGACAAGGAGGGCAAATGTCTGCGTCCGGCGATCATCTGGTGCGATTCGCGCGCTGTGGAGACCGGTCGTGAGGCTTTGCAGGCTTTGGGCGAAGAGCGCTGTCTGCAACATCTGCTCAACTCTCCGGGCAACTTCACCGCCTCGAAAGCCGCATGGGTACTGCGCAACGAACCCGAAGTAATGGCCAAAACGGAGACGATGATGCTGCCGGGCGACTATATCGCCTATCGTCTATCGGGCGACCGTTCGACCACCGTCAGCGGTCTGTCGGAGGGCATCCTGTGGGACTTCAAGGAGGAGCAGCGGGCCGACTTTTTGATCGACCACTACGGACTCAACGGCGAGGCGATTCCGCGTGCCGGTCTCTCGATCGGCGTCGAGGCCTACACGGACAAGGCGACGGAGAAGCTGCTCGGCATTCCCGAGGGCACGCCGATCTCCTACCGTGCGGGCGACCAGCCCAACAACGCCTTCTCGCTCAACGTCATGGAGGCGGGCGAGATCGCGGCCACGGGCGGCACGAGCGGCGTGGTGTACGGCGTGGTGGACACCCCGAAGGCCGATCCGCGGTCGAGGGTCAACACCTTCGTGCACGTCAACCACACGGTGACGACACCGCGTTACGGCATTCTACTGTGTATCAACGGTGTAGGTATCATGAACTCGTGGATGCGCCGCAACGTCATGCAGTCGACCATGGGTTATGCGGAGATGAACGCCCTGGCAGCGCAGGCACCTGCGGGTTCGGACGGCGTGATGGTCATTCCGTTCGGCAACGGCGTGGAGCGCGTGCTGGAGAACCGGATGACGGGCGCCGAAATCGTCGGTATCGACCTGAACCGCCACTCGACCGCCCACATCCTGCGCGCCACGCAGGAGGGTGTCGCCTTCTCGTTCCGCTACGGCATCGACATCATGCACAAAATGGGTCTGAAACCCAACGTTATCCGCGCGGGCAAGGCCAACCTGTTCCTCTCGAACGTCTTCACGCAGACCCTCTCGACGCTGGTCGACGCGCGCATCGAGCTGTTCGACACGAACGGAGCACTGGGCGCCGCCCGCGGTGCCGCGTTAGGTGCGGGGTACTACAAAAACCGCGAGGAGGCCTTCGCGTCGTTGCAGCGCCTGGAGACGATCACCCCGTCGGCTGCCGACCGCACGATCCTCGAGGAGCGCTACCACGCCTGGAAATTCGAGGTGAAACGCCACTTGTAATATCGATTGTTAACCAACTAAAAACAAATAAACACCATGAAAAATACCTATTTCCCCACGATCGGCAAGATCGCCTTCGAGGGCAAGGATTCGAAGAATCCGATGGCATTCCACTATTACGATCCCGAGCGCGTCGTTGCCGGCCGCAAGATGAAGGATTGGTTCAAATTCTCGATGGCCTGGTGGCACACGCTCTGCGCCGAGGGTGGCGACCAGTTCGGCGGCGGCACGAAGAAATTCCCGTGGAACACGGCCGACAACGCCATAGAGCGCGCCAAAGCCAAGATGGACGCCGGTTTCGAGTTCATGCAGAAGATCGGCATCGAGTACTACTGCTTCCACGATGTCGACCTCGTCGACGAGGCCGCAACGCCCGCCGAGTATGAGGCCAACCTGAAAGAGATCGTCGCCTATGCCAAGCAGAAGCAAGCCGAGACGGGGATCAAACTGCTGTGGGGAACGGCCAATGTCTTCGGTCACGCCCGCTATATGAACGGCGCCTCGACGAACCCCGATTTCGACGCCGCAGCCCGCGCCATGCTGCAGATCAAGAACGCCATCGACGCCACGATCGAACTGGGCGGCGAATGCTACGTCTTCTGGGGCGGCCGCGAGGGTTACATGTCGCTCCTGAGCACCGATATGAAGCGCGAGAAGGAGCACATGGCCACGATGCTGACGATGGC
>CAZHMX010000114.1:0-5587 GCA_964533725.1 uncultured Alistipes sp.
AAATGGCAATAATAGCTACGCACTCGCTGCCTAATTTTCAAGGAAAATTGGCTTAATCCTCCGGCCCGAGGCGGTCGGACGACGAGTATCCCGAAGGGCTGATCCGCTTCTTATCGGCTTTTCATACGGGGTATCATCAATTGGAAGATAGTGCGGCGGCCGTCCCGTCCGTCGTGCGAAAATTCAGGGACTGGGCTTCGGGTTTGGCTGCCGTCTGCCGGGCACGAGGAGGAGGACGAAACGACGGCTAAACGTGTAGAAAGCTCTCGGGTTCCTTGTTTGGACAGGGGTTCGACTCCCCTCAACTCCACCGCCGGTACGGTTCTTCCGTATCCCGCAGAAAACGCGCTCGAAACACAACGCAAACGGTTGTTTTCGGGCGTGTTTTTTTGTGTGGCGCGGGCGGATCAAGGGCACACCGGCAGCGGGGGGACCGCGACGAAGAGGTCGCGATCTTCGGGCCATGCCTCGACACGGGCCATCGCATCGCGGATCGTGCGGCCGATGCTGTTGGTGAACGATGCGCCGCGGTAATTGCTGGTGTTGGTGATCAATACATACGACAGACCGTCGGGTAGCAACTCCACGTACGCGCACGTGCCCGACATGGTGCCCGTGCGGATCAAACGGCCCGTCTTGGGTTCGTAACGCGACCAGCCCAGCGCAAAATCGCCCTTGCGCGCCAGCCGTTTCATCTCCGCGACGCTCTTCGGCGAAAGAACATCCGGCACGCCCGGACGTCCGTCGACCGAGGCCACTAACCGCAGCAGTTCCACCGCCGAGCAGACCCAGGCCCCTGCACCCTGCAACCCCGTGATGTTGTTGCCGCCGTATTCGCGCAGCCGCATGCGTCCCGAACCGTCGTACGAGGGTATCGAATCCTCGGGCGCGTGACCGTAATATTTCACCTCGCCTGCGTAACGCTCCTCGTAATAGTTGCGCGCAATGTGCATGTCGTAGCACCCCGCGGGTCGAAGCACCTCGCGCTGCATGAACGTCTCGTAATCGACCCCCGAAACCTTCTCGACAATGCGCGAGAGCACCAGATATCCGACATTGGAGTATTGTGCCGAACCGCCCGGCACGTCGCGCAGGCGCTGGCGCAGCTGGAAGGCGATTAGCTCATCGGTCGAGGGGGCGTGATCCAGCTCTTCCCACTCGATGATATCCGCCGCGCGGAACATCGGGTCGCCCATCCGGCGGCTGAAACCCGACGTATGGTTCAGCAGCTGACGCACGGTGATTTTTGTAGCCCGCCTGTCGCGGATATCGAGAAATACGGAGTCGCACAGAATGCCGTCGGGACCGAAAACCCGGTCGTCGAGCCGAAGGAGGCCTTTGTCGCACAGTTTCATGATGCCTACGGCCGTGATCAGCTTCGAGGCCGAGGCGATGCGGTACAGGCTGCCTGTTTCGGCGGGTTCTTCGGCCTCTTTGTCGGCCCATCCGAACCCCTTGCCATAGATCAGCCGCTCGTCTTTCATGATGGCGAGCGAAGCCCCGCGGATGTTGTTGCGGTTCATCCACCGGGTGATCTGGCGCTCCATCTTTTGGGTAGCCGCCAGCGCGGAGTGGTCGTTGCGCAGCGAGTCGTTCAGCCGGTAGCAGACCCTCTCCTGCGGCGGTTCCACTGCACCGGTTCTCAACCGGACAGCACGCAGCAGGACGAAAAACGTCCCCACCAGCACAAGCAATATGGCAACAAGCACCGCGTGTTTCATGGTCTCGGTAAACGGATTAACAGGGTGCAAAAATACAAAATTCCGCGGCCAAAAGCAAATTTATTGCCCCCTCCGTCCTTGAGATTCGGGCAGTCGCGACACGCCGGACGAGGCGCGGGGCGCTGGTCCCGGAGGGCGGACTATTGGTATTCGACGTACTCCGGCCGCTCGGGGTTGAAACGCGGCGGCTGTACCCGTTTCTGGTTCGAGATGCGGAAATATTCGCTGTCGATGTTGCGGTCGTGGCCGAAAGCTACACCGAGCCGCAGCTCCACGGCCTTGAAGATCAACCGCTCGTTGCGCAACCGTATGCCCGCACCGAAGGAGGCGAAGAAAGGGTTGTGGAACAGATTGTCGCTGTTGCCGATGGTGCCGAAGTCGGCGAATCCGAAGATCGTCAGCCGGAATCCCCAGGGTTTGTAAGGGGTGAAGACCACGGTTTCGGTGTTGATGAGCGACCGCACACGTCCCGTCGGGCGGTTGTCGAGGGCGCGGATGCCGTTGTCCCGCGTGTAGGTGATCAGCTCGTTGCTGCCCCGGTAACGGTTCCAGCCGTGGGTGTAACCGACGGTCACGAACTGGCGGATGGCGCTGCGGCTGAAGTGTTTCAGATTCGAAAACCAGCGGAAATGGAGCGATACGCCGCTCCGCACCCAGCGACCCGACCCGGGCAGGATGCGCGTGCCGAAGGTGGTGTGGCCGGAAAAGTAACCCAGGCAGGTTATGCCGCCGACCCGCGCCTCCACTCCCGTATAGATCGCCTCCTCGAATTCGCCCCAGCTGTAGCCGCCGTTCAGCTCGACCTTGAAACCTTTGGGCAGGTCCTCCCGCGAACCGTAGCCGTAGATCATCGTGGCGGAGAGGAATTGCTCGCGATAGAGACCCGCGCCGAAAAGCAGGTCGTCCGAGTGGTGAAACGCCGGGTTGAGGTCGACGCTGACGTCGGGACGGTGCGTGAACCGCGAACGGCTGTAACGTCCCGTAAAATAGATGCTCGAGGCGATCGACGGAAGGTATCGCGCCCGCCCGCCCCAAAGATCCAGCCGGCGCATGCCGGTCAGAAAGACCGAGTCGGGCCAATAGAGCGACGTGTGGCGCAGGTATTCGTAGGTGTAGGAGATGCCGGCCTCGTAGTCGTTGGGGCGGAGGAAACTCTTCGATATGCCGATCCTGAAATCGTATTCGTCGAACTGTCGCCCGCCGCCGATCCGGGCCTGGAAGAACGAGCCGAGAAGGTTGGGGATCTCGTAATCGATACGGTGACCGCCGTAGTTCCAGTTCTTGCGGTTGAAATAGCTGTCGATATTGAACCTGTTGCCCCAGCCGAAGAGGTTGGCGTCCGAGATGCCGACCGCCGTGCGACCGCGGCTTTTGATGGCGGCGTCGGCGCTGATGGTCCATCGGTCGAACGTGTGCACGAGGATTTTGACGGCGGTCGGGTCGTCGGGGTCGGGGAGCAACTCGATCTCGGCGTTGGAGAGGTAGTCGCGCGAGCGCAACAGCTGCTGGTTGCGGGCCAGGACTTCGGGGTCCACACGGTCGCCGACACGGAAGAGCAGGTCGCGGCGGATCACCCCTTCGCGGGTCAGGACGTGAAGTTTGTTGACCCAGCGGTGCAGCCGCACGGTGTCGGGGGCGAAGATCGGGTTGCGGTCGATCTCGATGGCGGCGATCCGTCGTCCGGCCGCGGGCTTGAAGCGGGCATTTTCGTCGATTACCCGGGCGTTCTCGGCGTCGCGCGGCCGGTCCGTGTAGATCCAGCGTCGTATGGTGCGCGGCAGGAACCCCTGATGGCGCGGTTTTTTCAGCGTGTCGGCCGCCGCGTCTTGCGGTTCGAGGGGGGAGGCGGCCGATGATGTGTCCGGTGACGAGGACGGGTGGCGGGACAGGGTGTCTGGGACGGGGTATGGCGCGGCGTGTGACGCACCGTGCGTTGTTCGTTGCGGCATATCCTTCCCGGCTGTTTGGCGGGCACGACGTTTGTTGCGCCGCGCGGCATGACGTTCGGCGCGTTGCTCGACCCGGTGTTCATGGCGCAACGTGTCGGCTGTTGCGCCCGAGACGGCCGGGGCAACGAGCAACAGAACGATCGACAAAATCGTACGGATGACGCGATGCGGATGCATGATGCACCAAAGTTACGATTTTTACGCCAATATTCGCTTTTTAGTCGGAATTTTTTTGCAATTCGTTTTTGAATCTCCATTTCGGAGTTGAAGATAGGACGACAAACCTTTGCGGTGCGATTCGGTATAAAAAGCCGGTCACGGCGTATCGCCGGGCGCTTGCCGGGCGGCAGACAAGCGGCGGGGATGTGCGGCGGGAGGGGCCTTTATGGAACACTTGCCGCGGTCGGTGGCGGATCAGAAGATAAGCGAGGAGGCGAAATCGGCCAGGGGGAGGCGGCGGACGGTGCAGCGGCCGATGGCGGTGGGGTAGACGGCGCGGAGGGTGTCGGCGGCGGTCTTTTGGGCAGCGGCTTTTTTGTCGTGGCGCATCGCGGCGAAGAGGGCGGCGCGGTCGACGGGCAACGTGAGGTCGAAGCCGTAGCGGCGCAGCAGGGCGACGATGCGGTCGGCCTGGGCGGCGTGAAGGCCGGTGACCTGCACGGCGGCACGTGCGACGGCGGCCAGACCTATGGCGACCGCTTCACCGTGGTTGTGTGTCGGGGTGCAGGCCTCGATGGCGTGGGCGACGGTGTGACCGAGGTTCAGCAGGCGCCGTTCGCCCGTCTCGCGTTCGTCGCGTTCGACAATCGCGGCCTTGACAGCCACGGCGCGCAGGACGACCTGCTCTGTCAGGGCGGGGTCGCGGCGCAAGGTGTCGAAACCGGTCTGTTCCAGCAATCCGAAGAGTTCCGCGTCGCCGATGACGGCCGCCTTGACGACTTCGGCCAGTCCGGCGCGGAATTCGCGGTCGGGCAGCGTGCGGAGCAGCGAGGCATCCAGAATCACGAATTCGGGTGGGTTGAAAGTTCCGGCCATATTCTTGAATCCCCCGATATTGACGCCGTTTTTGCCGCCGACCGAGGCGTCGACCTGTGCCAGGAGGGTGGTCGAGACAAAGCCGAAACGCACGCCGCGCATCCACGTCGAGGCCACAAATCCCGCCACATCGGTGACGATCCCGCCCCCGACGCCCAGAATAAAGGTCTCGCGGTCGGCCCCCAGCGCCAGCAGTCCGCCGTAGAGTTCGGCCACCGTCTCCAGCGTCTTGATCCCCTCGCCCCGGCCGATCCGAAGCCGCGGATAGGGGGCGATCAGCTGTTCGGTCGCCCGTTCGGCCTCGCAGTCGGTGATGACCACAACGCGCCCGGCCGACGCCAGCAGCTTCGGCAGCAACACCTCCGCACAACCGGCAAAGAGGCGGCTTTGCCCCTTGATTTGAAAAACCTTTGACATTACCGTTACGAAAGTTTGGCAAAAATAGCACATTTTTCCCGATTATATTGTACCTTTGTGACCTAAAAATTCATTGGTAGCTAAAGCTATGCAGAAATTACGTAATATTGCCATCATTGCACACGTCGACCACGGCAAAACCACGCTGGTCGACAAGATGATTCTTCAAAGCCACGTGCTGCGCGACAACTCCAAGCAGGCTTCGGGTGGCGAACTGATCCTCGACAACAACGATCTGGAACGCGAACGCGGTATCACGATCCTATCGAAAAATGTTTCGGTCTACTACAAAGACGTGAAAATCAACATTATCGACACCCCGGGCCATGCCGACTTCGGCGGCGAGGTCGAGCGCGTGCTCAATATGTGCGACGGCGTGCTGCTGTTGGTCGACGCCTTCGCGGGCACGATGCCGCAGACCCGTTTCGTGTTGCAGAAGGCCCTCGCGCCGGGCAAGAAACCGAT
>CAZHMX010000115.1:0-5521 GCA_964533725.1 uncultured Alistipes sp.
CCGAGCAGATCATCTTCCCGGAGATCGACATCGACAAGATCACCAAGATCTTCGGTATGGAGATCACCTTCGTAACCACGGCCAAGACCGACGAAGAGGCTTATGCCCTTCTGCGCGAATTCGGCCTGCCTTTCAAAAACGCTAAAAAGAAGTAAACTATGGCAAAAGAGTCGATGAAAGCACGCGAGGTAAAGCGTGCGAAGCTCGCCCAGCGTTATCAGCACAAGCGCGACGAGATCGCGGCTGCCGTGAAGGCCGGTGAGATGGATCACGAGGAGGCTTGGATCGCCCTGTCGAAACTGCCCCGCAACTCCAATCCCATCCGCCAGCACAACCGCTGCAAGCTGACCGGCCGTCCGAAGGGCTACATCCGCCAGTTCGGTATCAGCCGTATTCAGTTCCGCGAGATGGCCTCGCAGGGCCTGATCCCCGGCGTCAAGAAAGCCAGCTGGTAGCAGCGGGGGGGGCAACAAGGGGTGCCGAATTGATGCGGGCGCCATGTGAGTCCGGGGTGCCGAATTGATGCGGGTGCCTTGTGAGTCTGGGGTGTCGAATTAAGGCGGGCGCCTTGTGAGTCCGAGGTGCCGAATTGAGGCGGGTGCCTTGTACGGAAAGCAGGCGGTTTGCATGTAGTCCGGGCAAGGGGCGCCGAGAAGAGGATACCCGCACGAAGGGACCGCACGAAGGACCCTTGTATAGAAGCCCTCCCGGGCCGAGAGGCCCGAGCTGTAAACTTAAAAAATCCCGATCCCGCTCTGTCGTGAGGCAGAGCGGGTTTCAGGACTCCTTTCCGAGGGTACCGCGCCCGTGTGCCGATGCAGGTCGGCCGCAAGAGAGGATTCCCATACGGGTATCACGCACCGAGTAGTCGGATCTGCGATCGTGAAAAGTGTCGCCGTATGGCGGCAACTCCGCGATAAGCCGATCTGTCGAAAGGGTGGGATACCGAGCCGGACACCCACTTCGGGCACACTGTATGTGCGCGACGGTGGACGCAAGCAGCCTCGGCACCGCGACAAGGTGCGACAGTGAGGTCTTTTGCGTTGCGTAAAAGTCCAGCCCCGAAATGTCAGCCGCGGTCTCCAGCAGCTGGCATTTTTCGTCCCGGGGGGGCGAAAAATCGGGGGGGGACGAGGAAGTCGTGGGGCGAGAAAATCGGACGGGACCGTGAAAGTCTGACTGGAGCGGGAATGCCGGACGGGGCGGGCGTTTGGTCGGCTGAGGCTGTCGGGACGCAAGAATCGGGCGGGACCCGATGCGACCTGAACTGACACGGACGGGACCTGAACGGGATTTGACCGGAATCGGCGGGAATCGGACGAAATTCGGACGAGAGACGGACGGGATTCGGACCCGAATAGGGCGATTTCGTGTAAAAGTTTATAAATTAGCGAAATTGCTTTGTAAATCGGGAAATTATTCCTATATTTGCACGCTTTAATGCGCCCGTGCGTATACGCGGGGGTGGCACAGGAGCGGGGCGGAAGATCCGGCAAGAGCGCGGAGGAGAGAAAACGATGCGAACTGTCCGATTTCTAAACCGCTGAAGCACAAGCAAATGGAAAAGAAAAAGAAATTTTTTGTTTAACCTTAATAAAACGTCATTATGACTGATCCTATCGCGGATTTACTCACCCGCATTAGAAACGCGGTGAAAGCCAACCACAAGGTGGTTGAAGCTCCCGGCTCGAAGATCAAACGTGAGATCGTCAAGATCCTTCACGAGCAGGGTTACATCCTGGCCTACAAGTTCGACACGGACGAGAAGGGCCATCCTACCATCAAGATCGCTCTCAAATGGGATGCGGCTACCAAGTGCAACGCCATCAAGGACCTCAAGCGCGTCAGCCGTCCGGGTCTTCGCCAGTACGCTTCGGTAACCGATATGCCCCGTGTTCTGGGCGGTCTGGGTATCGCCATCCTTTCGACTTCGAAGGGTGTGATGACCGATGCCCGGGCCCGCAAAGAGAATGTCGGCGGCGAAGTCCTCTGCTACGTATACTAATGTAACAACAAAACTCAATAACAATGTCAAGAATTGGTAAATTACCTGTAAACTTACCTGCCGGTGTCGAGGTTAAAGTCGGTGCCGGAAACGTGGTAAGCGTGAAAGGGCCTCTTGGGACACTGAGTCTGAAGGTGGACTCGGATATCAAGGTCGAGGTCGGCACGCATGTCGAGGCACACAGCGGCAAGGAGATTCCCGCCGTTATCGTAACGCGCCCGACCGATCAGCCGCGTCACCGTTCGTTGCACGGTCTGTACCGTGCGCTGATCAACAATATGGTTGTCGGCGTATCGAAGGGTTACGAAATCAAGCAGGAGCTCGTGGGCGTCGGCTTCAAGGCCGAGGTCAAGGGCAACATCCTCGAGATGAGCTTGGGCTATTCGCACGACACCTATATTATGTTGCCCGCCGAGGTGACCGCTACGGCCGTTACCGAGAAGAAGGGTAACCCGATCATCACGCTGAAAAGTATCGACAAACAACTCGTTGGTCAGGTCGCTGCCAAGATCCGCTCGCTGCGCAAGCCCGAACCGTACAAGGGCAAGGGTATCAAGTTCGTAGGCGAGGTTCTGCGTCGCAAGGCTGGTAAGTCCGCCGGTGCCAAATAGTAAAACACACGTCAAGTTATGTCACTGAATAAGATAGAGAGAAGAGCGCGTATCAAGATGCGCATTCGCAAGATTGTCAGCGGTACGCCCGAGCAGCCGCGCATGACGGTCTTCCGCAGCAACAAACAGATCTACGTGCAGTTTATCGACGACAAGGCCGGCGTAACGCTCGCCACGGCTTCGTCGCTCGACAAGGAGGTTGCCGAGGCAGCTGCCGGCAAGACGAAGATCGAGGTGGCCGCTTTGGTCGGCAAACTGGCCGCCGAGCGTGCCGTAGCCAAAGGGATTCAGGAGGTTGCGTTCGATCGTAACGGTTACCTCTACCACGGCCGTGTTAAAATGTTAGCAGACGCCGCTCGCGAAGGCGGTCTTAAATTCTAATGAATTATGGCAAATACGAATGTAAAGAAAGTTCGCACGAGCGACCTGGAGCTGAAAGACCGTCTGGTAAGCATTCAGCGCGTTACGAAGGTAACGAAGGGTGGCCGCACCTTCAGCTTCTCGGCCATCGTCGTTGTCGGTAACGAGAACGGTGTGGTAGGCTACGGTCTGGGCAAGGCTTCGGAGGTACAGGCTGCCATCGCCAAAGGTGTCGAGGACGCCAAGAAGAATTTGGTCAAGATTCCCGTAATCAACGGTACGATTCCCCACAAGCAGGAGAGCCGTTTCGACGGTTCGCTGGTAATGATCCGTCCGGCCGCTCCCGGTACCGGTATCATCGCCGGTGGTGCCATGCGTGCCGTGCTGGAGTCGGTAGGTGTCAAGAACGTGCTGGCCAAGAGCAAGGGTTCGTCGAACCCCCACAACTTGGTGAAGGCCACGCTGGCCGCCCTGTGCGAGTTGCGCGACGCCTACAGCATCGCCCGCCTGCGCGGTATTTCGATGAATCAGGTGTTTAACGGTTAATTCTTTCCGAAGAGATGGCAAAGTTGAAAATCACTCAGGTTAAAAGCCGCATCGGCGCTACGTCGCGTCAGTGCAAGAACCTCGACGCGCTGGGTCTGAAGAAGATTAACGCCAGCGTCGAACACGAAGATTCGGTCATCATCAAGGGGATGATCGAGCGCGTAAAGCACCTGGTCAAGGTGGAAGAGGTAAAATAGTCTAACGAATTAAAGTACAGAAACTAATGGAACTCAATAGTCTGAAACCTGCAAAAGGCGCAACCCACCACGACAAACGTGTCGGTCGCGGCGCCGGTTCGGGTCACGGTGGTTATTCGACCCGTGGTAACAAGGGTGCCCAGTCGCGCTCGGGTTACAAACGCAAGTTGGGCTTCGAGGGTGGTCAGATGCCTTTGCAGCGTCGTCTGCCGAAGTTCGGCTTCACGAACCTCAAGCGTGTCGAGTACAAGCCCATCAACCTCTCGACCCTCGAGGAACTTGCAGCAAAGAAGGAGATCACGGAGATCAATTTGGAGACGCTTATCGGTGCCGGTTTTGTTTCGTCGAACGACCGTGTGAAGGTTCTCGGCAACGGCACGGTCTCGAAAGCGCTGACGGTGAAGGCTCACGCCTTCTCGAAGAGCGCCGAGGCCGCTATCACGGCAGCCGGTGGCCAGGTCGAAAAATTGTAATCACCCGTAATACCCGTTTGTTATGAAATTTTACATCATTGTTGGTTTGGTCATCCTGGCGATCGTCGCCATGTTGGCCACCAACAAGAAGTTTGTTGAAACCATCAAGAACATATATAAGATCGAGGAACTTCGCAAGCGCCTCCTCTACACGCTTGGCCTCATCCTTATATATCGACTGGGTAGTTTTGTCGTGTTGCCGGGTATCAACCCCAACGCATTGGCAGGCCTTTCCAGCCAGCTCGATGATCCCGCCAACGGCCTTCTGGGTCTGTTGAACGTCTTCTCGGGCGGCGCCTTCGGAAATGCCTCGATCTTTGCCCTGGGTGTGATGCCGTACATCACCGCCTCGATCATCATCCAGCTGGCCGGTATCATGATTCCTGCCGTACAGCGTTTGCAGAAAGAGGGTGAGAGCGGCCGCCGCAAGATGAACCAGTGGACTCGTCTGTTGACGATCGGTGTGCTCTGTCTTCAGGGCCCGGCCTACATTGCCAATCTGTGGCACACTTCGGGTGCCGCCTTTGTCTATGGCAATACGCTGTGGTTCGAGGTCTACGCCACCATCATTCTGATCGCCGGCACCATGTTCATCATGTGGCTGGGCGAGAAGATCACCGACAAGGGAATCGGCAACGGTATCTCGCTGATCATCATGATCGGTATCGTAGCCCGTCTGCCCCACGCACTGCTGGCCGAGGTCAACGCCCGTTTCCAGACCACCGACGGTAGTGCCGTGATGCTGATTCTCGAGTTTGTGCTGCTGTTCCTGGTCTTCATGGCCACGATCGCACTGGTACAGGCAGTCCGAAAAGTCCCCGTACAGTATGCCAAGCGCATTATCGGTAACAAACAGTACGGCGGTGTGCGTCAGTACATTCCGCTCAAGATGAATGCTGCGAACGTGATGCCCATCATCTTCGCGCAGGCCTTGATGTTTATTCCGATGCTGATTCCCGGACTCCGCGGTTCGTTTACGACCACCGGTTTCTGGTACAACTTCACGCTGGCCGTGTTGGTTATCCTCTTCACGTATTTCTATACGGCGATTGTTGTCAATCCTCAAATGATGGCGGACGATATGAAGCGCAACGGCGGTTTTATTCCGGGTGTGAAGCCGGGTAAGCAGACGTTGAACTACATCGACCAGATCATCACGCGAATCACCCTTCCGGGATCGTTCTTCCTGGCCATCGTGGCGATTTTGCCCGCCATGGCCATGCGGTTCCTCAATATTCAGCAGGAGTTCGCCTACTTCTACGGCGGTACGTCGCTGCTGATTATGGTGGGTGTGGTTCTCGACACTCTCAAACAGATAGAGAGCTACCT
>CAZHMX010000116.1:0-5498 GCA_964533725.1 uncultured Alistipes sp.
AGTCGATGGCCGGCATCGGCGCTTTCGTGAGCGGTCCGCGCTGGCTGATCAACCTGTTCCGTTACAACATGCGTTCGCAGCTGTATGCCAAGTCGTTGCCGATGCCGATGGTGATCGGTGCGCTGAAGCGTCTGGAGCTGATCAAGACCCACCCCGAATTCCAGCAGAAACTCTGGGAGATCACCCGCGCCCTGCAAGGCGGTTTGAAGGAGAACGGTTTCGATATCGGCGTGACGAATTCGCCCGTAACCCCCGTCTATATGAAGGGCGGTGTGCCCGAGGCGACGAACTTGACCTACGACCTGCGCGAGAACCACAAGCTGTTCTGCTCGATCGTGGTTTACCCCGTCATCCCGAAGGGCGAAATCATCCTGCGCGTGATCCCCACCGCAGCCCACACCCTCGAGGACGTGAAGTATACGCTGGAGGCTTTCCGTGCCATCCGTGACCGTCTGGAGAGCGGCTACTATCGCGACAAACCCATTCCGCAGGTGGCCGACGAAGGTTTCAGCGTGCGCTAATCGACGGCTTTTGTGAAAAATCCGGACGGGAACGCTCCTGTCCGGATTTTTTGTCTTCGGTGCGAGGGGCCGGAAGGTCGCTTTTGTGTGTAAATTCGGCTTTTTCGCCGGCGGATCCTTGGCCGTTCCGAAAATAAAGGTTACCTTTGCGCCCGCAACCGTCGGACGGCGACAGATGCCGTGCGGCGATTGCGAACGATTGATTGAACGAACCATAAAGCAGTGGAGCTATCTGTCAGTTCCAGAGTATTTTATGAAAAACTTTAATGACGACTCCTCCGCCAATCTTGCCCGCTTCGGGCGTGACAAACGAACCCGTATGACGGCGGAACGGGTCGAACGCCGGCCGCGTTTGCAGCGTGATGCTGATGATTCGGCCGCACCCCACCCGCGTGCCTCCTTCAACCCCAATTTCACGGAGGATAACCGTATCGCGGGCCGACAGCAGGATTTCCACACCGAGGGTGACCGCAAACCCTTCGCGCACAAACCCTACGGCGAACGCCGCACCTACGGTGACAAACCCGGCGCCGACCGCCGCTCCTATGGAGAGCACCGCGCCAGTGCGGACCGTCCCTACGGCGAGAGATCCTACGGTGACAAGCCCTACGGGGACCGCAAACCCTATGGCGGAAAATCCAACGGCAGCGAGCGCCGTCCGTATGGCGACAAATTTCACGGTGACCACAAACTCTATTCGAAGCCTTATAACCGCAACTTCGGCGCCGCGGATCCGGAGGTCGATTACAACCGTGCCGAGAGCACCGATTTCGAACCGCGTCCCCGGCGCACGTACGGCAGCCGCCTCGCTCCGCAGAAACCCTATGGCCGCAAACCTTACGGTCCGCGGGATGAGCAGTCGGCGGAGGAACGTCCCCGCAAATCCGGCTCCAAGTTCGGTCCCAAGCGTGCCCCCCGCCGCGACGACCGCCCGAAGGAATACCCCAAGTACGACCCCAACAAACAGACGGGCGCCATGCGTCTGAACCGCTATATCGCCCAGTCGGGCATCTGTTCGCGCCGCGAGGCCGACGATTTTATCTCGGCCGGTTTGGTGTCGGTCAACGGTGTGGTGGTTACGGAGTTAGGGTCGAAGGTGATGCCCGGCGACGAGGTGAAGTTCAACGACAGCCGCGTCGAGGGCGAAAAGAAAGTCTACCTGGTGCTCAACAAGCCCAAGGGTTATGTGACCTCGCTCGAAGACCCCCATGCCGACAAGACTGTGATGGAGTTGGTCAAAGGTGCCTGCACGGAGCGCATCTACCCGGTCGGCCGGTTGGACAAGAACAGCGTGGGTCTGCTGATCTTCACCAACGACGGCGATTTGACGCGTCAGCTGACCCATCCCTCCTACCGCAAGAAGAAGATCTACCAGGTGACCATCGACAAGCCGCTTACGCGTGCCGACATGGAGGCTCTGGCCGAGGGTATCACCCTTGAGGACGGCGAGATCCACGCCGACGAGGTGGCCTACGTCAAGGAGGATAAGAAGGAGATCGGCGTAGAGATCCACTCGGGCCGCAACCGCATTGTCCGCCGCATGTTCGAGGCGTTGGGCTACTCGGTGCAGAAGTTGGACCGCGTCTATTATGCGGGTTTGACGAAGAAGAATCTCAAGCGCGGCGACTGGCGTTTCCTGACCCGCGACGAGGTAAACCGCCTCAAGTCCGGCCAGTACGAATAGTCCCGCACCCCCGGTAAAATTACATGGCAAAGGGCAACCCGTCAGGTGTTGCCCTTTTGCGTGTAAAACGTATGGACCGGGGAGCGCCGCGCGGCAAGGGGCAGGGTCCTATCCTGCCCCGACGAGCGCGGCGTTCCCCGGTCCATGATTTTTTCAAAGCGATACTTTGACCCATAGGGCGCCGCTGCGGCGGGCAGCTTCGAGGCCTACTTCGGAGTCTTCGAAGATCAGGGTTTCCGCGGGGAGGCAATGTTCGGCCTCCATCGCGCGAAGGAAGGCCTCGGGCGAGGGTTTGGGGGCCGAGACGTCGTCGCCGGTCAAAAGACCGTCCACCTGCCCTTCGATACCGAGATAACGCATCGCGTTGCGCAGGTTGTCAGGCTGACCTGTCGAGACGATCCAGACGCGGCCGCCCTGACGGCGGAAGTCGCAGCAGAAACTCCATAACGGTTCGTTCAGCCGCACCGAGTCGAAAAACTGCGGATAGAGTTCGATTTTGCGGCGGCGGATGCGGTCGGCGACGGCGGGATCCGTGTAACCGATCTGCCGCATGAATTCGGGACAGCGCATGCCGAAATAGCGCCGGAGATACTCCTCGCGCGTCAAGGTATAACCCTCTTCGGCCAGCGCGGCGACATATGCGTCGGCATTGGCTGCACGCGTGTCGGCCAACGTGCCGTCGAAATCCAGGATGATGATTTTCAGCTCCATAGCGTGCGTGTTGGGGTCAGTCGAACGACTGCATGCCGCTTTGGGCGATGCGCAGGATGCGTTCGTACTCGCCGGGGGTGAGTTCGAGGAAGAAGTAGTGGATCGGGTCGACGCGCATGCCGTGGTGGCGCACCTCGTAGTGGAGGTGGGGGGCCAGCGAGAGACCGCTGTTGCCCGACAGGGCGATGATGTCGCCGCGGTGCACCTCCTGCCCGCGGCGGACGTTCACGGCACCCAGATGGCCGTATGAGGTCTCGTAACCGTTGCCGTGGTCGATGACCACAACGCGGCCCGAAGTCGAACTGCGCGTCGACACCTCCTTCACGCGCCCGTCCGCCGTGGCGAAGACGCGCGAACCCTCGGGTACGGTGTAGTCGACGCCCTGGTGCGATTTCAGGGTCTTGAAGAAGGGGTGAATACGCATGCCGTAGGAGGCGGTCAATAGCGTTAACTTCTTGTTGATCACGGGCTGTATGGCCGGAATCCGGTCTGTGGCGTCGCCCAACGAGTCGATCCGCCTGCGCATGTCGACGGCCGAGGCGGTCAGCTCTTCCGAACATTTCTCGAGGGCTGCCAGCCGCTCGCCGAAGGTGCGGCGCAACTGACGGTTCGACCGGCGGAAGAGCCTCTCGTAGGTGGCCTGGTTGGCTTCGCGGCGTTCGGCGTTGAAGTCGTAGGGCGACGATTCGAAGAGGATGTTGAAGACGTTGCGGTCGCGACGGTCGACGTTGTCCATCACCCGGGCCAGCGAGTCGTACCGCTCGGCCAGCAGCGTGTATTGTTCGCGCAGCAGATCGGTGTCGTGCTTCATCTGCGATTCGACGGGGGTGTCGAAGAAGATCGAGAAGACGATGTAATAGAGCACCGTCGCGCCCAACCACACCAGCACGAGGAGCATGAAACGGATCAGGCTCTGTTTCAGCGTACGACGGGATTTTCTCTGTTGCGGTCTTGCCATGGCGGTGTTATTCAAATCGTTCGTAACGTGTTTCGCGGATGTTCTCCATCAGCTTCTCGTACTCTTCTGAGGTCATGTTTTTGTCGAAATAGTTGATCGGGTTGACCGGCCGGCCCTGGTAGATCACCTCGTAGTGGAGGTGGGGACCCGACGAGATGCCGGTGTTGCCCAGTTCGCCGATCACCTGCCCGCGCACGACCTTGTCGCCCGGCTTGACCAGAATCTTGTTCAGGTGGGCGTAGCGGGTTTTGTAACCGAACTGGTGATTCAGCAGGATCTGACGGCCGTAACCGTGACGACCGCCGTAATTGTCTGTCATTTCGACCGTTGCGTCTCCCGTGGCATAGATCGGATCGCCGCGCCGGCCGCCCAGGTCGACCCCGTTGTGGGGGCGGACGTAGTGCAGGATGGGGTGCATGCGGCGGGGGTTGAAGGCGCCGATCGAGCCGTGCAGCCGGGCGCGGTCGATGGGCCAGATGGCGGGCAGTGCCGTCGAGAGGTTCTCTTTGTTTCGGGAGAGGGTTTGCAGTTCGTCCAGCGAGAGGGATTCCTGGTAGAGGTGGCGTGCAAAGGCATCCAGCTGCAACCAGGCCGAGGTGATCTCGCGGGCGTAACGGTCTTGCTGCCACGCGGCGTATTTGGTTGCGGAATAGGGCGTCTCGATCCCTTCGACGGCCAGCGTGTCGGCCGCAAAGAGCGGGCGGTAGACGAAGTTGTCGCGGTGGCGGATTTCGCGCAGCCGTTCCTCCTGGGTCCGGATGCGTTCCGAGAGAATGCGGTAGTTGTCGTGCAGTTCGCGGTTCTGGTTCAGGATGCGGTGCATCTTGGGCGTGTAGAAGAAGTGCGAGAAGAGGAGGTTGGCGATCGAGATGGCGATAAAGCCGAGCAGAATTTTGCGTATGAAGCGGTAGGTCCGCAGCCGAAAGGGGGCTTGGACGACCTCGCGTGTGAGGGTTTGCGGCGCAAAACTCTTTTTTTCTCTTTTCATCGTGAAAAACTCCGGTTCCGATGGTGCAAATTTAGCGTAAATTGCGTAATTTTGCAACCTATTAGGGTTAACGCAGGCCCGAAATAATTATTGTGTAGACATAAAACGTTTCAGAATTAAATATGGAATCCAACAAAATCCGTCAGGCTTTTCTCGATTTCTTCGAGTCCAAAGGCCACGCCATCGTCCCTTCGGCCCCTATGGTCGTCAAGGGGGATCCGACGCTGATGTTCACCAACGCCGGCATGAACCAGTTCAAGGATATCTTCCTGGGCAATGCCCCCCGCCGTTATCCCCGTGCCGCTGATACGCAGAAGTGCCTGCGTGTCTCGGGCAAACACAACGACCTGGAGGAGGTCGGCCACGATACCTATCACCATACGATGTTCGAGATGCTGGGCAACTGGTCCTACGGCGACTATTTCAAGACCGAGGCCATCGCCTGGGCCTGGGAACTGCTGACCGAGGTTTACCACCTGCCCAAGGAGCGGATGTACGCCACGGTTTTCGAGGGTAGCGCCGAAGACGGCGTCGCCTTCGACCAGGAGGCCTACGACTGCTGGCTCCAGTACCTTCCCGCCGACCACATCATCCGCGGCAACAAGCACGACAACTTCTGGGAGATGGGCGAGACGG
>CAZHMX010000117.1:0-5496 GCA_964533725.1 uncultured Alistipes sp.
AGAATGCCGGT
This sequence comes from uncultured Alistipes sp., assembly GCA_964533725.1. Lineage (GTDB taxonomy): Bacteria > Bacteroidota > Bacteroidia > Bacteroidales > Rikenellaceae > Alistipes. The sequence goes on from CAZHMX010000117.1 coordinate 12, forward strand.
TTCTCGGGCAACGACGAGCGCGAAAACACGCTCAACCAGCTGCTGACCGAGATGGACGGCTTCCAGACCAACGCGGGTGTCATCGTGCTCGCCGCCACGAATCGGGCCGATATTCTGGACAAGGCGCTGATGCGCGCCGGCCGCTTCGACCGTCAGATCGAGGTGGGGCTGCCCGACGTCAAGGAGCGCGAGGAGATCTTCAACGTCCATCTGCAGCCCCTGAAACTCGACCTCGATCTGGACCGCTCGTTCCTGGCCCGCCAGACCCCGGGATTCTCGGGGGCCGATATCGCCAACGTCTGCAACGAGGCGGCACTGATCGCCGCGCGCAATAATAAGAAGTGTGTGGCCAAGGAGGACTTCCTGGCCGCCATCGACCGCATTATCGGCGGCCTGGAGCGTCGCAACAAGATCATCACCGAGCAGGAGAAGCGCACGATCGCCTATCACGAGGCGGGTCACGCCACGGTAAGCTGGATCCTGGAGAACGCCAGCCCGCTGATCAAGGTGACGATCATTCCGCGCGGGCGGGCGCTGGGCGCCGCGTGGTATCTGCCCCCCGAGCGTCAGATCACCACGCGCGAGCAGATGATGGACGAACTGGCCGCCACGCTGGGCGGACGCGTGAGCGAGGAACTGACCTTCGGCCGCATCTCGACCGGTGCGCTGAACGATCTGGAGCGCGTCACGAAACAGGCCTACGCCATGGTGGCCTATTACGGCATGAGCCCCGAGCTGGGGAACATGAGCTGGTACGATTCGACGGGCCAGAGCGATATGGCGCTGACCAAACCCTACTCCGAGAAGACCGCCGAAGGGATCGACACCGAGGCCCGGCGGGTGATCGACGAGGCCCACGAGATGGCGCGCCGGGTGCTTGTCGAGCATCGCGACGGCCTGAAAGAGCTGGCCGAGCTGCTGTTGGAGCGCGAAGTGGTCTTCACGGAGGATGTGGAACGGATCTTCGGCAAGCGCAAATGCAGCGACGCGACCGCGACCGAAGCGCCGGCAGGGGAAGAATCCACCGCCGAAACCGCCGCCGAGGACAAACCCCGACCCGAATCCGGTCCCGAACCCCAACCTGATGCCGGCCCTGCCGCCGCCAGGGAGGACGGAAAGAACGAATCTGAAACCCAAACCAAGCAGGAAAAATGAATGGAAAAATGAAGGACCTCACCACCCGTTCGATCAGCGGCATCGTGCTGACGGCGGTGGTTTTCGGAGCGACACTGTGGAGCAGTTGGAGTTTCGGCGTGCTGTTGCTGGCGGTGCAACTGGGCAGCCAGCGCGAATTCTACAAAATGGCCCGTCGCGACGGCATCCGCCCGCAGTGGGGGTTCGGACTGATCGTCGGATCGATCTTCTATATGATGAACTTCGCGGTGGTGACGCTGATGCTCAACGGCGACGGCATCGTGTTGCCGGTGCTGGGCATTCTGCTGCTCTTCCTGCTGCTGGTTATCCCGATGATGTTCGTCGTGGAGTTGAGCCGCACGCACGACAACCCGATCGCCAATATCGGAACGACCTTCCTGGGCGTACTGTATGCCGCGCTGCCGATGTCGCTCCTGCTCTACATCCCCGCGCTGGCCGGACGCCACCACGAATGGGATGCGTGGGCGATGCTCTTCTATATCCTTCTGATCTGGTCGAACGATGTCTGCGCCTACTTAGTCGGCGTGTCTATCGGACGCCACAGGATGTTCGAACGGATCTCACCCAAGAAGTCGTGGGAAGGGTTCGTCGGCGGCATCTGCGGCGCGCTGTGCATGGGCTTCCTGGCCGCACGCCTGATGGGCGGACGGCTGCAGATCTGGTTAGGTCTGGCGCTGGTTGCGGCCGTTACAGGCGTGCTGGGCGACCTGGTCGAATCGATGTTCAAACGTTCGGTCGGCGTGAAGGATTCGGGCAAGATCATGCCCGGACACGGCGGATGGCTGGACCGTTTCGACGCCCTGATCCTCTCGGCACCCTTCGCCATCATCTACCTGCTGCTGGTACGCTACCTGACCGACGGCATCAACGGATAACCCCTGAACAAGAACCTTGAACCTCTAAAACCCATCACCATGAAAATCAATAAAGAAGGCTATAAAATCATCTTTTTCTCGGGCGCTTTCTGCCTGGTTCTGTGGCTTTTGATCTACTACATGATCAACCTGCACGAAAGCGCGGCGCTGCTGGCCCTGACCACGGCCCTGCTGCTTATCTTCTGGTTCTTCGTCGTCGCCTTCTTCCGCGAACCGCGCCGCGTGGTGATCCACGATGCGGATCTGGTCTTCTCACCCTGCGACGGACGCGTGGTGGTTACCGAAGTGGTTCATAACGACGAATATATCGACTCCGATATGTTGCAGATCTCGGTCTTCATGTCGATCACCAACGTGCACATGAACTGGCTGCCCGTAGGCGGACGGGTCGAATATTTCAAATACCACCCGGGCCGTTTCCTGGTGGCCTGGCACCCCAAATCGTCGACCGAGAACGAGCGCACGACCACCGTGGTGAAGACCGACACGGGTCATGAAGTGCTGTTCCGTCAGGTGGCGGGTCTGATCGCCCGGCGTATCGTCTCCTACATCAAAGTCGGCAGCCATGTCGACCAAAACAGCGTGCTGGGCTTCATCAAGTTCGGTTCGCGTGTCGACATCCTGATCCCGCGCGACAGCGAGCTGCTGGTGGAGATCGGCGACCCCGTCGTAGGTTCGCAAACCCCCATCGCCCGTCTGCCCCACTACAACGCATAAGAGGGAGGGGGCGGAGGAAGGCCCGATAAATGAGCCGCAAGCAACTGACAGAGAGACAGGAAGAAACGAACAGCCCTAAAAACCGGCAAGGAGACGAGTCGGAGCCGACGGAGGGACGTAGCGCTATGGACCGGCCGGATCGTCAGGGCACCGACGGTTGCGGAGCGGTATATTTCGGAGAAAGAAGAGAGAAGATCAGATGAAGAAAACGATACGGTCGTTCGCCTGTCTTGCGCTGATGCTGTCGGCGGCTTGCAGCGGGGAGTATACGCCCCGCACGGGTGACCTGCTGTTTCAGTGCACGGCACCCGAGGAAATGAGCGACGCCATCGTGGCGGCCACACAACGCGGTACGGCGGTGACCTTCACGCATGTAGGAATCGTCGAGACGGCCGCTGATGGTGTTTTTGCCGTCGAGGCGATCCAAACTGAAGTGCAGCGTACGCCGCTGGCGGATTTCCTGGCCCGCTCGGCACAGCGCGAAGGCCGGCCGCTGGCAGCAGTCGGCCGACTGCGCGATGCTGATGCTGCGACCGTCGACCGGATGCTGCAGCGGGCCCACGCACGTCTGGGACTTCCTTACGACGATGAATTTCTCCCCGCCAACGACAAACTCTATTGCAGCGAACTGGTTTGGGAGTGCTGTGTGGCGGCAGACGATTCGACGCACCTGCTCGGCAGCCGTCCCATGACGTTCCGCGCGGCCGACGGCACCTTGCCGGCCTTCTGGGCCGAACATTTCGCAGCATTGGGAATCCCTGTACCCGAGGGCGTTGCGGGGACCAATCCCAACGATATGGCACACGATCCGGCCGTCAAGATCGTGTGGCGCTATTACGACAAGACAACCGGACAGCGATGACGGCGGAGGCAAAACATACGGTCGCGGGAGTGGTCATCGCAGGGCAGCAGCTGGGACGGCAGATCGGTTTTCCGACGGCCAACCTGCCGATAGACCCGGCGTGCGAAATCCCCGACGGGGTCTATGCCGCCCGGGTGACGGTCGACGGACAGACGGAGCGGTATGCCGCCATGGCCAACGTCGGATGCAACCCCTCGGTGGGCGGCCGCGAGCGGCGGCTGGAGGTCCACCTCTTCGGATTCGGGGGATCGCTCTACGGCCGGCGGATCGAAGTGGCGCTGCTGGAACGGATCCGCCCCGAGCGGAAGTTTCCCTCGATCGAGGCGCTCGGTGAGGCGATCAGGGAGGATGCCCGCCGCATTGAAGAGTTATTGAAACAAATGTAAATCAATTTATAGACTATGTTTTTAGACTTATCCATCCCCTACAAGGTGGCCGACCTTTCGCTGGCCGAATGGGGACGCAAAGAGATCGAAGTATCGGAGTACGAAATGCCCGGACTGATGGCCGTCCGCCGCAAGTACGGTCCGTCGAAGCCCCTTGCGGGCGTGCGCATCATGGGTTCGCTGCATATGACGATCCAGACCGCCGTGCTGATCGAGACGCTCGTGGAGCTGGGCGCCGACGTGCGCTGGTGTTCGTGCAACATCTTCTCGACCCAGGACCACGCCGCAGCCGCCATCGCGCAGGCCGGCGTGCCCGTATTCGCCTGGAAGGGCGAGACCCTGCCCGAATACTGGTGGTGCACCGCCATGGCGATGTCGTTCCCGGGCGGCAAAGGGCCGAACCTGATCGTCGACGACGGCGGCGATGCCACGCTGCTGATCCACAAGGGTTATGCGGCCGAAAACGACGCCGCGACGCTCGACACCGCCCCCTCGTCCTACGAAGAGAGCGTGATCCTGGACACCTTGCGCAAAGTCCTCGCCGAGGATAACGGCAAGTGGCACCGCACGGTGGAGGAGTGGCGCGGCGTCAGCGAAGAGACCACCACCGGCGTACACCGCCTCTACCAGATGCAGGAACGCGGCGAACTGCTCGTCCCCGCCATCAACGTCAACGACTCGTGCACCAAGTCGAAGTTCGACAACCTCTACGGATGCCGCGAATCGCTGGCCGACGGCATCAAACGCGCCACGGATGTGATGATCGCCGGCAAAGTGGTCGTCGTGTGCGGCTACGGCGACGTGGGCAAAGGCTGCGCCCGCTCGATGCGTTCGTACGGCGCCCGGGTCATCGTCACCGAGGTCGACCCGATCTGCGCCCTGCAGGCCGCTATGGAGGGCTTCGAGGTGAAGACCGTCGAGAGCGCCCTGGCCGAGGGCAACATCTACGTCACCTGCACGGGCAACTGCGACATCATCACCCTGGAGCACATGCAGCAGATGCGCGACCAGGCCATCGTCTGCAACATCGGCCACTTCGACAACGAAATCCAGATGGCCCGGCTCGACGCCTCGCAGGCCGTGAAGTCGACCATCAAACCCCAGGTCGACAAATACACCTTCCCCGACGGCCACTCGATCTTCATCCTGGCCGAAGGCCGCCTGGTCAACCTCGGCTGCGCCACGGGGCACCCGTCGTTCGTGATGAGCAACTCGTTCACCAACCAGTGTTTAGCCCAGATCGAACTGTGGCAGAAATCACTCGAAGTCGGCGTCTACCGGCTGCCCAAACACCTGGACGAAGAGGTGGCCCGGCTCCACCTCGACAACCTCGGCGTGGAACTGACCCGCCTGACGCAGAAGCAGGCCGACTATATCGGCGTCTCACCCGACGGCCCCTATAAAGCCGACCACTATCGGTATTGACAACAGGGCTTGATACGACTGTCCTCCTTGGGCCCGTGGTCGGGCCCAGCCGGACGGGCGAACCC
>CAZHMX010000118.1:0-5437 GCA_964533725.1 uncultured Alistipes sp.
TTCGGGTTCGCCCGTCCGGCTGGGCCCGACCACGGGCCCAAGGAGGACAGTCGCGCGTCAGCCCCGCTGTCAAAAAGGAATGCCCTGCAAAATATTTTGCAGGGCATTCCTTTTTGGATTTTTAATGATTATTTGGCAACCACCTCGTAGAGGTCGGCCGTGCCGTCGAGTCGGATCTGTGCGGCTCCGTCGGCCAGATCGATCGTGACGTAGGGGGTCGTAATCTCCGTTTGGGCGACCACGGCACCCGAGGCGTCCAGCTGCGAGAGCTTCACGGGGGCAGCCGCCGGTCCGAGCAGCAGGGTGTAACCTTGGGCTCCGTCGGCGACTCCGAACGTGACGGCTCCGTCCAGACGATAGGCGGTCGAGAGGTTGCTGTCGAAGGCGGCGAGGGCCTTGGCGGGGTCTGCAGCGGTGAGTGTAATGCCCAGATTGTCAACCCGCAACGGGTTCACCTCGAAGGTGCGGATTGCGGCGTAGTTCTTGCGCTCCGAATCCAGACGGCGCAGACGGACATAGCGGGCCTTGACGGGTTCGCCGCTCCAGCCGATGATGTACTGTTTTGTCAGCTCCTCGGTCAGGGGCGTCCACGTCCGGCCGTCCTCCGAGTACTCCACCACGGCGTGATCCATGTAGTCCACATCGTCCACCGAGTTGCGGCCCTGGCGGATGGCGATCTCGCTGACCTCGCGCACGTCGCGCAGGTCGACGCCGATCCACGAGCCGTCGGTTTGTGACATACCCGAGGTGAAGAAGGTCGTCGTGTCGCCGTCGAGCATCAACTTGGTCTGGTTGGTGCGGGCGGTCGAGAACGAACCGACACCCTTGTAATCCTTGGGTGTTGCGCCCGAGATCTTCTTGAGGAAGCCGTGGGCCATATCGTCCATCGCATAGTCGTAGAAGGGCTGCAACTTCATCGTGCCGACCCGGTGGGCTGCATAGGCGGCGCGGTCGGCTTCCGACATCGTGTTACCTAAATACAGCTCCCAGAAACGGGCGTCGTCCTTGCCCGAGCGGTAGATGCGGGCCAGCTCGATGGCTTTTTTGCCGCGCTGACCGAGTTTCCCGAACTCCGTGAGCCACGGATTCAACTCGTTGATCAACTGCTTGTTGCCGCTCTTCTCGCGCAACGTCGCAGGGGCCTGGGCCACGCGGTCGAATTCAGCTTCGAGCGCTTCGGCGGCCTTGTCGGACCAGTCGGCCAGACGGAACGTTTTGGTCTCCCACGACTCGTCGCGACGGTAGCCGTTCTCGGTGTCGGCCGAGTGGATGGCGAAGGTGCGGTAGGCCTCCGGAGCCTCGGGAATCAACTCTTCCAGACCGCGTTCCCAGCTGTCGATGGCGTTGTAGCCGGCGATATTCCATGCGTAGTCGGCCACGCTGTAAAGGGCCAGTTTCGAGGCTTCGCCGTGCTCCATCGGGTTGCTGATCAGACCGCTGGTTTCGGCAGCCGAGAGGGTGGTGTCGAGACCGTAAACGGGGCCTTGCATGATGATGTGGCGCACGTAGTCGGTCACGGGATAGTTCCACCAGTAATAGGCAGGACGCTGAATGCGCGAGTTGACCCATTCGAGCGTTTCGCGGGTCATGTCGCTGCAAACGACGTCGCCCGTCCAGAAGACCTTCACGTCGGGCTGCAGCGTGCGGCCGTAGATGGCCAGACTGCCCTCCTCGGTGGGGTTGGCCCACAGTTTCGAATAGTCGGTCGGGCAGACCGTGAGGGTCGAGACATCCCCTTTGGCGTCGACGAAGTCACGCGTAAGGTTGTTTAGCAACTCGGTCTGTTTCAGCGGGTTGGTTCCTTCGCCCGAGATGTCGTCGAAGAACAGCGCGAAGTGGCGCACGCCCAGGTCGTACATCCAGTCGAATTTCTTGAGCAGATTTTGATAGTCTTCGGCGTTCCATTTGATATCCTGCCCCGGGTGGATCGCCCAAACGAAATCCACGCGGTTGCGACGGCAGGCCTCGACCAGGTCGACGATGTTCTGCGCCTCGCGGGCGGGGTAGGGCTGACGCCAGTTGGGACAGCTGTGGTAGGGGTCGTCCTTGGGACCATATAAATAGGTGTTGAGTTTGAAACGGCCGTAGAAATTGATCAGCGAGACCCGCACGGCGTGCGACCACGGCGTGCCGTAGAAACCCTCCACCACGCCGCGGTTGGGTAGGTCGGGATAGTCGTTGATCTCCACCGCGGGAATCCGCCCCGAGGCGACGGCTGCGGGACTCTCGGCCAACTGGCGCAGGGTCTGCAGACCGTAATAGGCGCCGCGTTCGTCGTAACCCGTGATCGTGATCCCGTCGGCGCCGACCGTCAGCGCATAGGCTCCCGAAAGCGCCTTGACGCCGGCAGCTTCGGCCGCTGCAGTACCGAAATCGATCACCAAAGGCACTCCCGCGTCGGCCGTCTTGACCATCGTGAGGTCGGCGGCGAACTTGCCTTGCCGGTCGTCGACCTTGACACCGGCCGAGAGGTCGGCTCCGGGCGAGCGGAGGACCTCCATTTTGTGGGGCGTGGGGTTGACGACGATACCGCCGTGGTCGACTTTGTGTCCGGGTACCGGGTTGACGTCCTGTTTTTCGGCACGTTGCGACGAAAGGTCGAATTCGCCCGACTGCCCTCCGCGGCAACCGGCGCCGAGCAGGGCCACGCCGCAAAGCGCGAGGACCGAAAGTTTGCTGAATGTTCGGTTCATAGTATTGCTGTTTAATGTTTTAAGCGATGTGTGCGACTATTTTCTGATCGTCACCTGCAGGGGTTCCTTCACGGCGGCGGCCTGCTCGTTGGCCAACGCCATCCACTGTTCGGTCGACCCGATGTCGCCCTTGCTCCAGCCCGTGCCGGCGTAATAGGTCATCGGCTCGCCCGGCTTGACCTCGACGACCGCAACGGCGTGGCCGTCGGCTTCGGGAACGATCCGGGCACCGGCAGCCACGACGGCGCAGAAGATGTCGCCGTCAGCCTCGGGATCCTGCGTGTCGGAGGCCTCCTCGCGGAATGCCAGCCAACCTTCGCCGGACTCGAACTCCTTGATCTTGTGACGGATGAAACCTGCGGCTATGGGCAGCGTCCCGAACTCGCCCGTGTAGATGTTCTCGATGCGGTTGAAGTGGCGGTTGGCGTCGAGCGTGATGGTCTTCACGACCGAAACCTCCTGACCATTGACGTCGAAGGCACCGTAAGTCAACCGTACGGCGGTGCGTACGGGGCCATTGGCCAAAGTCTCATAGGTCACATAGTTGCGGCTCAACCACAGTTTGCCGTCGACGTACGGAGCCGAGGCGCCGGCACCCAGCGTGCGTCCCACCTTGTAGCAGTCCATGCCGTCGCCGTAATCGTGGTGATAGTTGCCGCGCTCGTAACGCAGGTCGATCACCGGATACTCGACCGATTTGACCCACGTGTCGAAACCCGGAGTGGCGAGCATCTCGCCCGGAGCCGTCTCCAGAGCGGGGCCGTAGGCGCGGAAGGCCATCTTGTTGTTCTCCCAGGCGTAATCGTCCAGGCGTTCAGGAACATAACGGCCGTAAACCAGCACGGGATACTCCTCGCGTACGCCCGGTGCGACGGTCACATCGACCGATTCGCGGGCCCCTGCGCTGACCTGGAAGATCAGGGTGGCGGGGTTTTCACCCTCATAGATCACCTGCGAGGGGATCTGCGTGCCGTTGCTGTCGCTTACGACGACGTTTTCGGGGGTCAGCCCGTCGGTCGAAAGGTCGTTCCAGGCCAGTTCGACGGTTTCATAGTTGCGGTCGACATCCGAGGTGTTTTTAATCTCGACTGTCACTCGGGGCGAGGTACAGGCGGCCATCCAGAGCGCGATGCCGGCCATCAGAAGTTTTTTCATAGGTATGTTCGTTTTTTGGTTTTAGCCCTTTTTCTGTCGGTTTTTATATTTTACAAAGGTAGCGAAAGCGGAGCAGAATACCAAACAATCGGTTTATTTTATTTTCATTGCACCTGCTTTCCGTGCGGGAGTTTGTGCGAAATCCTCTTCGTGCGGTGACGTTTCCGGTGGATGCGTTGTCGTGCGGTGCTGAAAATCAAACGGTGTAAAACAGTGTGAAAATAGCACAAAACCGACGCGGATTGGTCCTTTTCCGCGCTTGCGAAGGCTTTGTTTGAAATGCGGGAATGAAAAAATTGGCAGAACAAGAAAAAATATGTAACTTTACGCGAATTTATGCAAACACATAACCTGCGGACAAACAGACCGGTTATGAAAAAAGTGTTAAGAAACAAGAAGACCAAAAACAACAACCTAAAAGCAATATGAAACAGTTCAATGACGAAAATTTCCTGTTGCAGACCGCAGCAGCCGAGCGTCTCTACCACGACTATGCGGAGAAGATGCCCATCATCGACTACCACTGCCACCTGATTCCCGAATATGTGGCTTCGGACCACGCTTTCGCCAACCTGTCGAAAATCTGGCTGGAGGGCGACCACTACAAGTGGCGCGCCATGCGTACCAACGGGGTCGACGAACGCTACTGCACCGGCAAGGATACCACCGACTGGGAGAAGTTCGAGAAGTGGGCCGAGACCGTCCCCTACACGATGCGTAACCCGCTCTATCACTGGACCCATCTGGAGCTGAAAACCGCCTTCGGCGTCGAGAAGCTGCTCAACCCCTCGACCGCCCGCGAAATCTACGATTACTGTACGGCCCTGCTGCAAAAACCCGAGTATCACGCGCGCGGCCTGATGTTGCACTACAACGTCGAGACCGTCTGCACGACCGACGATCCCGTGGACTCGTTGGAGCACCACATCAAGGTCCGCGAGGACAACTTCGGGGTCAAGATGCTGCCGACATGGCGTCCCGACAAGGCGATGGCCGTCGAGGTTCCCGCCAATTTCAAGGCCTATATCGACCGTCTGGCCGAGGTCTCGGGTGTGGAGATCAAGTGCTACAGCGACGTGATCGAGGCTCTGCGCGTGCGTCACAAGTTCTTCGAGGAGGTGGGCTGCCGTTTGAGCGACCACGGTATCGAGGAGTTCTACGCCGAGGACTACACGCAGTCGGAAATCGACGCCATCTTTAAGAAAGTCTATGGCGGTCAGGTACTTACCAAAGAGGAGATCCTCAAGTACAAGAGTGCGATGATGGTCGATTTCGCGGTGATGGACTGGGAGACCGGCTGGACGCAGCAGTTCCACTACGGCGCCATCCGCGACAACAACTCGCGCCGCTTCCGCGAGCTGGGTCCCGACACGGGTTTCGACTCGATCGGCGACTTCACGGTGGCCAAGGCGATGTCGAAGTTCCTGAACCGTCTGGATGCCGACGACAAACTGACGAAGACGATCATCTACTGCCTCAATCCGCGTGACAACGAACTGGTTGCCACGATGCTGGGGAACTTCCAGGACGGCCGTTACGGTGCCGGCAAGATTCAGTTCGGTTCGGGCTGGTGGTTCCTCGATCAGAAG
>CAZHMX010000119.1:0-5302 GCA_964533725.1 uncultured Alistipes sp.
TGGGGGATGCGGGGCAGAGGGGGTGAGGCGGAAAAATTTGGAGATATCGGTTTTTTTGCGTATCTTGCGCACGGAAACGAGATATTGAGCGACTAAAATTTATTGCCTATAGGGAAAATTCTACTCTGTTTGAACCGAATTGTTTAACGATGTTTTTCGTTCATTTTCAGGTACGTTGCGTGGGGGCCAAGGGCTGCTGTGGGGCGTATACCGAAGGGGGCGGGAGATGCAGTTTTAATGGAGGGTTGGAGTATGAATACGCAACAGGAGTTGTCGGACCGGGCGTTGCTTGGTCGCTATCGGATGGGGGAGCGGGAGGCCATCTCGCAGCTTATAGAACGTCACAGCCGGAGGGTAAGGGATTACATCCGCATGATGGTTCAGGACCCGGATATTGCGGAGGATCTTTTTCAGGAGACGTTTATCAAGGCGGTCCGTGTTATCGACGAAGGGAGATATACGGACAACGGGCGTTTTTTGTCGTGGGTGCTGCGTATTGCGCACAATATGGTGATCGATTATTTTCGTTCGCGCAAGCAGGAGCGGGCGGTCAACGAGCGGGAGGCGGGATATGACCTTCTGGGGTCGTTGCGCATCACGGAGGGGAATGTCGAGGACCGCATGGTGTCGTCGCAGATCGAGTCGGATATCCGCCGGCTGATCGGTATGTTGCCCGAGGAACAGCGCCAGGTGGTGGAGATGCGTTATTATTCGGATATGAGTTTCAAGGAGATAGCCGAGCAGACGGGTGTAGGGATCAACACGGCGCTGGGCCGTATGCGCTATGCGCTGATCAATTTGCGCAAGATGATCCGCGAGCACGAGGTGGTGCTGAGTTAGGGGGCGTGCGCGACGGCGGCGAAAAAAAAGCGCTGTTGTAACAATAAAATGCCCCCGGGGTCGTTAAGTAGACGTAGAACACATCAAAATCGTCCTGCCTATGGAGAATAACGACTCGATTAAAAGCGATGCCGATGTATGTGAAGAGGATCTTTTCATGGAGCACGTAATCTGCCGCGAGTGCGAATTGCTTTATTTGGACTCCTACCTGAAGGATCTGTTCAGCCGAACCTGACATCGTCCCGCAGCCCCGCCCTTGAAGGCGGGGTTTTTGTTGCTGCCGGCCCGACAGTTCTTTCGCAAGCGGGCGGAATCCGGGATAGACCTCCGTTTTTCCCGGATAAACTTCCGGCTCCTCCCTCTTTTTCTTTCTGTAATGCTCCGTGATGCCGGCCGGGGAGATCCCGCGACCCTTTCCCGGAGGACCTCCGGGCGCATGCCGGCGGGCCGTCCGGCACGGAGGCGCGGCGGCTTGGGGATGCTTTGTTTGGGATGCTGTGGCTCGAGGGGTGACGGCGGGGCTGTGGCGCTGGATGCCGGGGTATCGAAAGTTTGCCGGTGCGCCTTGAAGCCGATTTTCGACTCCAAAGTGCACCGGCACCTGGCGAAATGCTGTTGTAAAAAATTCCGTCGCAGAAGTTCTATTGCGGAAGTCCTGCTGCGGAAGTCCTGCTGCGGAAGTCCTGCTGCGGAAGTCCTGCTGCGGAGGTTCTGCTGCGGGCGGTCCCGTTGCGAGAGCCTCCCCTTGCTTACCCCTCCCCTCGCTTGCCCCCCCCCGGAGGTTCCGTTGTGGAAGGCCCCGCCGTCTGGGAATGCGGCGGCTGCAGAGCGGGACGGCGAAGGATTAGACGGTCATGATCTCCTTTTCCTTGCGCTCTACGGCGGCGTCGAGCTGTTTGGAGAATTTCTCCAGCAGCTTCTGCGTCTGGGTCTCGCCGTCTTTCGATTCGTCTTCGGGCATGCCCTCCTTGACGGCCTTCTTGAAGGCTTCCACGGCGTCGCGACGGGCGTTGCGGAGGCTGATGCGGGCGGTCTCGGCTTCACCGCGGACCTGTTTTACAAGACCTTTGCGGCGATCCTCGGTCAGGGGCGGGATCGTCAGACGGATCTGCTCGCCGTTGTTCGAGGGGGTCAGGCCGATGTTGGCGTCGAGGATGGCCTTCTCGATCGTGCGGATCATCTTCTTGTCCCAGGGCTGGATCAGGATCGTGCGGGCGTCGGGCACGGTGACGCTGGCGGCACCCGAGATCGGGGTCTGCGAACCGTAATACTCGACCATCACCCCGTTCAGCACGTTGGGCGAGGCCTTGCCGGCACGGATGTTTAGAAGCTCCTCTTCGAGGTGGTCGATGGCACGCTGCATGCGTTGCGTGGCATCGTTGAGAATGGTTTTGGTATCCATAGTTGTGGCTTATTTGTTCAGGGTTTTGTCGATGAGCGCTACCAGCGCGTCGAACTCCTCGGGTTCGTAACCGACGGAGGCTAAGACGACGCGGCCCGTCTGGTCGATAAGGAAATTGCGGGGGATGTAGTTCGAGGCGTAGCGGTGGTAGATCTCCTGCTCGGGGTCAAGTCCCACGGGGAACGTGTAGCCCTGCTCCTTCATGAAACCCTCGACCTTGGCCCGCTCTTCGCCGCGCGAGATGGGGATGAACCTGAAGTCGCGGCCGGCGAAACGGTCGACGATGTCGGCCTGCACGCGGGTCAGCTCCTGACGGCAGGGCGGGCACCACGTGGCCCAGAAGTTCACCAACACCACCTTGCCGCGCAGGTCGGCCAGACGGATCGTGCTGCCGTCGAGCATCGTGACGGTGAAGTCGGGCGCCTCCATCCCCTCCTTGACTAAGGTGGTGGTGACGGTTTCGTCTTCGACTACGGCCTCTTCGGCCTCTTCAACCTGCTCGACCGTATTTTCAGCGGCCCGTGCGTTGCTCTTGCAGCCGGGCAGCATCCACATGGCTATGAGCACCAGCACCAGCAGCGCCAGCAGAATAAGCAACGTGCGGTTGCCTTTGCGTTTCATCTGTTTAATGTTTTGTCCCATAATATTTTGCGTTTTATTCGGTTATTCGCGGGTGACTACCGTGCCGATAGGCTCGCCGTTCAGCACGCGGGCCAGGTTGCCCTCGGTGTCCATGTCGAACACGACCATCTCGAGTCCGTTTTCGCGGCAGAGCGTGAAGGCGGTGAGGTCCATGATCTTGAGCTTGCGGGCGTAGACCTCGTCGAAACTGATGCGGTCGAATTTGACGGCCGAGGGGTCTTTCTCGGGGTCGGCGGTGTAGATGCCGTCGACGCGGGTGCCCTTCAGCAACACGTCGGCCTCGACCTCGATACCGCGCAGTGCGGCGGCGGAATCGGTCGAGAAGTAGGGGTTGGAAGTTCCGCCGCCGATGATAACGACGTAGCCGGCCTCGAGGTATTCGAGGGCTTTGGCTTTCGAGAAATATTCGCCGACGGGTTCCATACGGATGGAGGTCAGAACCTTGGTTTTCACGCCGTTGGCTTCGAGTGCGGATTGCAGTGCCAGCGAGTTGATGATGGTGGCGAGCATCCCCATCTGGTCGCCTTTGACGCGGTCGAACCCGCGGCGTGCGCCCTGGATGCCGCGGAAGATGTTTCCGCCGCCGATGACGATGGCGATCTGGACGCCGGTTTTAACGGCCGCACCGATCTGCTCGGCGTAGGATTGGAGGACGGCGGCCGAGTGCCCGTAGTGTTGGTCGCCCTGCAGCGATTCGCCGCTTAATTTGAGGAGGATTCTGTTGTATTTCATAGGAAGTTACCGTTTCTTTTGACAAAGATACGAATAAGTGAGAGCAAAAGCAAATAAAATTTGCTTTTGCCCGGCGGAAGTATCTTCGGCGCCGTTCGGAATGAAAAGTTTCGGGAGAACAGATCCGCCTGTTCTCCCGAAACCTTTTCGCATCCTCGGCGCAACCGACGCACTGACCAATGGGCTTCTCGCCCAGCCGACAGCGCTCCCGCCCCGACAGTTAAGCGCCCCTGCCGATAGCAACACTTCCTATTTATAGGTCTTCGCCGTTGGCCGTATTGTATCCGTTTTCGTAATAAATGGCAATCACGTATTTTCCGTAGACTAATTTATTAAATGTAAACCACACTTGGTTTTTCATTGCATTTAAAAGAACGCCACGTAACATTTGTTCTGCAACCGTATTACCCTCTTCTTTCAATAGATCAAGCGCTTTTATATAGTCCTTCGTATTTGCATTGTTTGGTAGAGTCTCCTTTAGTAAAGAATATGCTAACTCCGGTATTTGGTAGAATACGGCTTGGTATTGTTTTTTGTGCACTGACATTTCGTACGAGATATCTTCATCATCCGGAATGGTCTGCTCTGTCTCCGAGGCGGAAATATATTTATTGTGTTTTTCAAATTGCGAACATAGATTGTTGTATGTGATTTTAATCGTTGCTTCGTCGAAAAAACTATTATTACCTACGATAATTCGCCTGACTTTGCCTTTGTTTGTTTGAACAAAAATTTTAACATCCATGCCGTTGAATTCGCCAAACAAGGCATCATCGTCGGATTCGGGATCAGGCCGGAACCCTTTTTCTTTGAGTTGCTGAATCATTTCCTCTTTGGTTCCGTCAACGGGAATTCCGAGGAACTTGACCACCTCGATGGGCAGTTGCGCCCCCGCAAAGACCGGCGCAAGCGCCAGCGCCGCGATAAGTAGTAGTTTTTTCATGATTTTTCCGTGCCCTCCAGCTGCCACAAGGACGTTTTATAAACCGAGAAGCGTGGAACTGCTATGCCACGCCGTAGTTTGGAGGTCGTAGGAAACCCTAAATACAAGGAGATGGATATAGCAGCCCACGCAAATGCGTGAGAACCACTATGCTATCCCTGTATTTAATCTGAAAATTTCCTACGTTTCCAAACTACAAGATACGC
This sequence comes from uncultured Alistipes sp., assembly GCA_964533725.1. GTDB lineage: Bacteria > Bacteroidota > Bacteroidia > Bacteroidales > Rikenellaceae > Alistipes. The sequence continues at coordinate 4,766 of CAZHMX010000119.1, forward strand.
ATAACGCTTCTTAAAACCAATATATTCGATCGATTGACTCTCGATCTTGCACAAAGATATGAAGAAATGAGAGCAAAAGCAAATTTAAATTTAGTTTTGCCCCGCGGAAGTATCTTCTGTGCCGTGTTTGGGTTGCGCGTGTTCCCGCACGTATAGGCTGCGGGAACGGAGATGGTGTAAAAATTGAACGTTTTCGATAAGCCAAGTTCAGTGTCGCGCTTGCGCGGGTAATGCCAAAGCGAGAAAAGGTGTGAAAAATGACTCTTTTTTGCGGAAAAATTTTGCAGATAAGGAAATAAGCGCTATATTTGCACCTCGAAAACCCGCAAGCCCAGGTGGTGAAATTGGTAGACACGCCACTTTGAGGGGGTGGTGGACAATTACGTCCGTGTGAGTTCGAGTCTCGTCCTGGGCACTGCTCAAAGACCGCAACTGATTGATCTTCAGTTGCGGTCTTTGTTTGTTCAGGGGGCGTGTTGTCATGATACGACTGTCCTCCTTGGGCCCGTGGTCGGGCCCAGCCGGACGGGCGAACCC
>CAZHMX010000120.1:0-5301 GCA_964533725.1 uncultured Alistipes sp.
TGATCCCACGACCTTCGGATTATGAGTCCGCTGCTCTGACCGACTGAGCTATGGGTCCTCGATACGCTATAGCCATTTTAGGCTTTGGCTCGGCAAAGGTAGCGAATTTGTGCGGAATAGCCAAATTTTTTCTTCCCAATCGAAATTTTTTTTTCGCGAGGCCTTGCGATTTGCGGAATATTTATTACCTTTGCGGCACTTGTTTAACAATTAATTCAAAAACACATGAAAAAAGGTATTCATCCCGAGAATTATCGTTTGGTGGCATTCAAGGATATGTCGAATGACCACGTGTTTTTGTGTCGGTCCGCCGTTTCGACAAAAGAGACCATCGAAGTGAACGGCGAAACCTATCCCGTGTATAAGATGGAAATCTCCAACACCTCGCACCCGTTCTATACGGGCAAGATGAAGTTGGTTGACACCGCCGGTCGCGTCGATAAGTTTATGAGCCGCTACGCAAAGCGCTACGATAAGAAAAACGCTGCCAAGTAAGCAGATCGACTCCCGCTGGCCGCATCGGTTCGTCCGATTGCGTAAAGTCCGACCGCTCGAATCTTTCGAGCGGTTTTTTGTTCCCCTGAAAGCGGTGAAGGGTCTGTGCGCTCGGCCTTCGGTGGTCCGAAAAGCGTTTTTTTGAGCATGCCGGGGCCGAAACGGTGAAAACAAAATAAAAATGCGTAAATTTGCAGGAAAAATTTTGAAACCATGACGATCCGCATATTTCTCGGTTTAGCGGCCGCGGTGGCCCTGCTGACCGGTTGCCGGGGCCCGCAGGAGCCGCCGCAGACGACGCTTTGGGTGACCATTGCGCCCCTGCGAAGCCTTGTGCAGGCCATCACGGGCGACGATTTTACGGTCGAGGTGCTGGTGCCGCCCTCGGCAAGTCCCGAGACCTTCGAACCCACGCCGCGTCAGTTCGGAATGCTGACGCATGCGCCGTTGATTTTCGGCACGGGTCTGATCGACTTCGAACGCCACCTGCTCGATCGTCTCGACCGTCCCGAATGTGTCGTTAACCTCTCGGAGGGGATCGAACTGATTGCCGGCAGCTGTTCGCACGCACATGCCGGGCACGACGAGGCGGAGCACGCGGGGCATGCCCACGGTGTCGATCCGCACATCTGGACTTCACCGCGCGAATTGCAGCGGATGGCCGCCAATGCCTACCGCGCCATCCATGCGCAGTGGCCCGATTCCGTGCGCTATACGGCCAACTACGAGCTGTTGCGCGACCGGATTGCCGAGGTCGACTCGCTGGTTTCCAGGCGGTTGTCGGATTCCGGACGACGCTGGTTCCTGATCTATCATCCCGCCCTGACCTATTATGCGCGGGCGTACGGACTGCGCCAGGTGGCCGTCGAGGAGGAGGGCAAGGAGCCGTCGGCCAAGCGGTTGGCCGCGTTGATCGATGCAGCGCGGCGGGAGGGTGTCCGGACGGTCTTCTATCAGGCGCAGTTCCCCGCGTCGAGTGTCGAGGTGATCGCTACGGACATTGCAGGCGAGGCGGTGCGTATCGACCCGCTGGCCGAGCCGGTGCTGGATAACATATTGACGATCACCGAAGAACTCTCGAGACGATGAACGTTTGCGATCATCACGCCGCCGAACCGGACAGCCGGAGCGGCAACGGCCAGAAAAACGGGCAAGAAATCGGGTGCGGAAACGGGAATGAGGGCGCCGGGTACAGGCCGCGGGGTGCGAATTTGATCGAATTGCATGACGTTGCGGTCGAATATGATGGTTATCGCGCCCTGACGGGGGTCAATCTCGAGATCGGCGAGCACGATTTTTTAGGGTTGATCGGCCCCAACGGCGGCGGCAAAACCACCTTGGTCAAGGCTATTTTGGGCGTTGTGCCCTGTACGGGCGAGGTGGTACGCAGTGCCGACCTGTACCGCGACGGCCATTGCCAAATCGGTTATCTGCCCCAGCAGACGCACTATGACGTCCGTTTCCCGATCTCGATCCGCGAGGTGGTCCTCTCGGGACTGCTCTCGGCGCGGCGCTTCGGACGCTATACGGCCGGGGATCGCCGCAAGGCGCAGGAACTTCTGCAGATGGCAGGTATCGAGGAGGTTGCGGACAAGGCCGTAGGGGAGGTGTCGGGAGGCCAAATGCAGCGGGCGCTGTTGTGCCGGGCGATCATCTCCGACCCGAAGCTGTTGATTCTCGACGAACCGACCAATTACGTGGACAACCGCTTCGAAAGCCGGCTCTACTCGCTGTTGCAGGAGCTGAACCGCCATATGGCCATCGTGATGGTGTCGCACGACATCGGTACGATCACGAGCGTTGTGCGCGAGATCGTCTGTGTCAACCGCACGGTCCACCGCCACCGTTCGAACCGCATCACCCCCGAGCAGCTTCTCAATTACGACTGCCCGATCCAGATCATCACCCACGGCGACGTCCCCCATACGGTGTTGGAACACCATACGGGAGACGGTTGCCGCGAGCATTGATCGCCGGTGCGAACGGGTGGATTGTCAATTGATCTCCCTATCCTTAAATCGCGGAATTTCCTTGGTGGTCAGGGCGAGACCGTGGACATCCAGTTCTTGCCCGTCGCTGCGGATAAAACGCGTGACGTGCGGGAAACTGCCGAAAGCGGCGGGAGGGCAGATAAACAGCGTGTCACCCTCGATACGGGCGGTTTCCGGCGTCTCCGGAGCGTCGTGAAAGGCGAGCTGTGTCACTGCGTAGGTGCTGTTTTCCTGTTCTTCGCGGGTTTGGAAGTAGTGGTAACAGTGTCCTTCGTGGGGAGCGAGCTCCACCAACACGCGGATCGTGCGTTGCTGCAACAGGCTGTCGAGATGGCGTGTATAGGCGTTTTCGGTGCGGTAAGCGTGCAGGACGGTGGCTATATTCACGAGGATCGAGGCCACGAGCACGGCGGCACCCGTAAGCAGAATTTTATTGCCGGTTTTCATTGTTTGTCGGTTTTACGGTTGTTGTATTCGCGTTCTATATCCGCGAGGGTGATGGCGAGTTCGTCCATGCGGCGGAACATTTCGTTGTAAAAAGCGGCATGGAGCCGGCGGCGGGCCTCGGTGCGGGCCTCCGGAGCCACAAAGTAGCCCAGGCCGCGGCGGTTGTAGATCAGCGCGTCGGCCGTCAGCCGCTCGTAGGCACGCATCACGGTGTTGGGGTTGACTTCCAATTCGACGGCCAGATCACGGACCGAGGGGATGCGCTCGTCCTCGTTCCAGCGTCCGGTGGCGATGGCCTGCACCATGCGGTCGCAGATCTGTTGCCAGATGGGTTGATCGTTTCTGAAATCCATGGCTTACAATACGTTACGTTCGCGGAATTTGAATAGGGCCGCCACATAGCAAGTCGCGATGATGACCAACGCCAACCATTCGTATGTCGTCCAAAAATCATACTGGACGATCGTGTTGTGGCCGATGAACCGGATCCGGTCGGAGAGATTGACATCACAGCCGGCCAGCGGTTTGAGCAACTGTTCGAGCGCGTAGTAGCAATACATCGCTCCGGTGATCGCTATGGCGCCGATCAAATAATACTTGACCATCGAGCGTCGTGCCCATGCGCCGCACAGAATCTGCACCGCCTGCAACGGCAGCATAAAGCAGAAGATCTCGTGCCACTGGAACGTGAAGACGCTCCAGGGCACCGGAACATGCTTGCCCGGAATCTGCAGCACAGCCCACGAAAGCGCCGCAACAGCCATAGCCACAACGGGATAGGCAACCGTGGAGAGGAACCACATGGCGGCGAATTTCTCGCCCTGCGTGGCGGGCAGCATGTAGGCGAGCGTGCTGCGCCCCGATGTTACGTAACGTTGCACGGCAAAGTGGGTCCAGCAGAGGCCGACGATGCAGAACAGCTTCATCCAGTATTGATTGAGGACGAACATCCGCATGAGGACGAACAGCCGCAACTGCTCGACGCTCCGGGCGTCGTTGATCAGGTAGAGCCCTGCGGTGAGGGCCAGAAAGAAGCAGACGGCCTGAATCCAAAACCAGTTGGTCTCGCGGAGCTGGATCCGCACCAAGTGCCAAAAACGGCTGAAAGAGAAAGTGTTATTCATTGCTGTCGGATTTTTTTCTGTTGAACACATCCATGAGCCGGCTGCGGTTGCGGATCGAAGCGTTGAAGAGTAGTTCGAGGTCTGCGCGGCCGTCGCCTTCGCTGTCGGCCGCAACCTCCACACCGACCGCTTCGCCCATGCGCCGCTCGGCATAGAGGGCCTTCGTTTCGTCGACCCGACCGAAGTGCAGCCGTCGCCCGATCTCCGCTACCGAAGCATTGAGCACAAGCCCTTTGTTGTCTATAATCACCACGTTGTCGATCAAATTCTCGACTTCGCGCACGGCGTGGGCGGAGATGATGATTGTCCGCTCCTCCGAGGCCTGCCCGGCCAGCAGACGGCGCAGCGCCCCCTTCGAGGGAATATCCAGCCCGTTGGTCGGCTCGTCCAGGAGCATAATCGGCGTGTTGCATGCCAATGTAAAGGCGATCAACGCTTTATGCCGATTTCCCATGGACATCGAATGGAACTTCATCTGCGGATCGACCTCCATCGCCTCGCAGGCGCGGCGGAACATCTCGTCGGACCAGGTGGGGTAGAACGGTGCATGCAGCCGCACATATTGCTTTGCCGTGAGGTTGGGCAGGGCGAACTCCTCGGGCAGCAGCGTCATGCGCTCAAGCAGCGCGACAGGCCGCCGCGACGGGTCGATTCCGTCGATGAGGATCGAGCCTCCCTCCGGATGCAGCAACCCCGAGACGAGTTTAAGCAATGTGGATTTTCCCGCGCCGTTGCAGCCCAACAGCCCGTGGACGTGCCCTTGGGCGAGTTGCAGATCCAACCCGTCGTAGACCCTCTTTTTCGTCCCGAATCCAAATTTTAGTTTTTTGATCTCAATCATCGTTAGCTGATGTTTCTTTTATTATACATAAGTACTCTTGTGTTTTAGTGTATTAATCGATTAACACACTGCAAATGTAAAGCGAGTTTTTCATTTATGCAAATTTTTTTCTCTGAAAATTTGTCCGCAGGGTAAAAAACGGGTCTTGAAAAAGAATCAAGTGACAGATACAGTGCTATTTAACGTGCTGTTTTTTTCGGTGCTGTTTTTGACAACGGGTCATGATGCGACTGTCCTCCTTGGGCCCGTGGTCGGGCTCAGCCGGACGGGCGAATCCGAACAATAATGTTTTCTTGCGGGTGTGTATATGTTTTCTGCCCTGGAGGCGTGGCGTTGCAAACGCCCGCCCCCAGGGCAGAAAACATATACACACCCGCAAGAAAACACATGGACCGGGGAGCGC
>CAZHMX010000121.1:0-5203 GCA_964533725.1 uncultured Alistipes sp.
GGGGAGCGCCGCGCGGCAAGGGGCGGGGTCCCGATCCCGCCCCGACGAGCGCAACCGCGTCTATGCGCGTCCGCAGAAAAACTCCCGGATGCGGCGGGCGCGGGCGGGACCGACGACCTGCGCCAGCTCCGCCTCGCCGGCGGCCTTGACCCGGGCCACGCTGCGGAAGTGACGGAGCAGCTTTTCGGCCGTCTGCCGACCGACTCCGGGGATCTCGTCCAACTCGCTGCGGACCGACGCTTTGGCGCGCTTCGACCGGTGGAAGGTGATGGCGAAACGGTGCACTTCGCTCTGAATATGCTCCAGCAGATGGAATACGGGCGAGGTGGGGTTGACGCCGACCAGCAGGGGCGGGAAACCGTACAGCAGTTCGGCCGTGCGGTGACGCGAATCCTTGGCCAGACCCGCGATCGGGATCTCCAGACCCAGAGCATCGACCACTTCGCGGATCACCCCCATCTGTCCTTTGCCGCCGTCGGCGACGATCAGATCGGGCATCTCGCCGCCCTCCTCCTGCACCCGGCTGTAACGGCGGAAGACCACCTCGCGCATCGAGGCGTAGTCGTCCTGCCCCTCAACGGTCTTGATGTTGAAACGGCGGTATTCGCTGCGCGAAGGTTTGCCGTTGCGGAACACCACGCACGAGGCTACGGGACTGTCCCCCTGCCAGTTGGAGTTGTCGAAACACTCGATATGCCGCGGCGGACGTTCCAGTTTCAACAGCTTTTGCAGGCTCTCCATCAACCGCTCCGAATGGCGTTCGGGGTTGCGGATCTCCAGGTTTTTGAGTTGTTCGGCCCGATAGATACGGGCACTGCGCTGCGAAAACTCCAGCAGCTCCAGCTTCTCGCCCCGCTTGGGGACGGTAAAGACCACCCCGTCGAACAGCAGCGTCGTCGAGGGCAGCGACGGCACAATCACCTCGCGCGCCAATCCCTCCTCGGAGAAGGTCTCCACGGCATACTGAATCCCCAGCGTCAGCAGGTCGGCCTCCGTCGCGTCGACACCAGGCGTCAGCCGCACCGTGTTGACCCCCACGACCGAACCGTGGCGGATCTTCACGAAGTTGCAATAGGCCACGTCGACGTCGGTCAGCACCGAGAAGACATCCACGTCGCCGATCTTGGGGCTGACGATCACCGAGCGCCCCGCATAGTGGTCCAGCGCATCGATCCGCCGCTTGTACTGCTGGGCCGCCTCGAACTTCAGCGCCCCGGCCGCCCGCATCATCTCCCCCTCCAAATAGTTGCGCACGGGGCGCAGATCGCCCTTGAGGATCGAGACGACCATATCGACCAGCGCCGCATACTCCTCCGCGCTCTGCGCTCCCACACAAGGCCCCTTGCAGTTGCCCAGATGATACTCCAGGCAGACCTGATAGCGCCCCCGGGCGATCGACGCCGCATCCAGCCGCAGGTTGCAGGTCCGCAGCGGCACCACCTCGCGGACAAACTCCAGCACGCTGCGCTGCATCGAAACCGAGGCGTAGGGGCCGTAATATTGCGATCCGTCGCGCACTAACTGCCGCGTCGACTGCACCCGCGGGAAGGGCTCCTTGCGCACCACGATCCACGGATAGGTCTTGTCGTCCTTCAACAGGATGTTGTACCGCGGCTGCAAGGTCTTGATCAACGAATTTTCCAGCAGCAGCGCATCCGATTCGCTGTCGACGACGATATGGCGGATCTCGACGATCTGTCTGACGAGCACCCGCACCTTGGGCGAGTGGTCTTTGTTCTGCACGAAGTAGGACGACACGCGCCGGCGCAGACTTTTGGCCTTGCCCACGTAGATGATCGTCCCCGACTTGTCCACGAACTGGTAGACCCCCGGCGAGAACGGCAACAGAGCCACCTGCTCCTTAAGCCCGTATCGTTCGATATTGTCCATCGCCGCAAAGGTAACAAAAACAATGAAATTTTCCGAAAAAAGCGCGGCGCAAGACTTCACCAATATCATCTCCCGGGCGTTATGGCTGTACGCACGTTTTGATTGCGCCGCGCTTTATTGGCAGTCAGCACGCCTCCCCGCGCGGACACAATGCCGCCCACGGCTACACCGGAGCCACGGCCGGACCGCAGTCACACAGCATACGGAGGGGGTTATTCCACCAACGAAATCGCACTCCTAACCCACGAGGAAGCCCGACGTCGAATAGATTCGGCAGGTCTTCTGACTCTCTTCCGCACCGAAGCCTTCCCAATCCGCGCGAGGGGATCAGTGGCCGGATTTTCGGTGCGCCCTGAAGATTCACAGCAGCGGGACTGTTCGGGATTCCCACCCGATTCCCTTTTCATTCCGTCGTCCGGACGGCCCGACGGAAACCGTATCCGATGCAAATATAACGAAAATTTCCGAACCGCCAAAGCCGCCGGTCCATATTCGAGCAACGAGGACAGACTCGGCCAAGCCCGCCCACTCCCGACAAGCGAGTGCAAAAATATTCGATCCGCCCCTCCCGATCCGACATAAAGTCGCGCAAAAGACACTTTCAACGCTCCCGAAAATGTTCTCCCTGCACAAATCGCTATTTTTGCTTTGCCGGTTGGGAACGGGTTTCACATTTGTCCTCTTTAAAATAAAGAAAATTCTCAAAAAAATTTGCTCGACACGGATTTTTCGCATAACTTTGCATTGTAAATTTGCACCTATATATTCGAAACAGATTGTTACCGAAAAGATGATAGGCATTCCATACCGACATACCTTTTTATCCTTAATCCTCGCATGCCTGTCGGCAGCCTGCAATTCGCCGGAACCGCAGGAGCAACCGGTCTCTTCGCCGATGACATTCGGTGCCGGACTCGGATCACGCGCCAATGTCACAGGCAACGATAACATCACGGCCGCTCCTTTCGTCGTCTATAGCGACATGACAAGCATGAGTCCCTCCTCCGAATCGTCGTTTATCACGATTCATGACGCAACCGAAGTCAGTTACTCGGACGGGCAATGGAGCTATAACAACACCAAATACTGGTTCCCCGGCTTTCAATACTCATTCGTCGCGTTTCATCCGGCAGGCACCCGGTATCTGACCGGTTTCGAGTACTCGAAAAATCGCCTGGAATTCAGATATACCCAACCGGCTCAATACCAAAATGCCCCCGATCTTCTCATATCGGCCCACCGGTGCAATTACGCCGGCGGAGACGCCGATCCCGTATGCTTCGATTTCGTCCACATCCTCACCAACGTCAACATACTGGTAACCTACGAAGCCCCCTCTTCCGGTCCGGGCAGCATTACGATCAATAACCTGACATTCAAAAACATTCCGACAGAGTCAACATACTCCATTCAGCCCGCGCCGCTGACCGGCGACAGTGAAATGACAACCGACTGGGTGAATGACGAAGACTCGCACAAAGGCTGGAGCGTCAATGGCAGAAGTAATCTGGGAATCGACTTCTCCGGACTCGGCAAACCCAGAACAATACAAGCCAACAAGGAGGCAGCCCGGCTGTTCACCGACAGCGACGCGCTACTGCTGCTGCCCAATCCGTACGACCCGGATTCCCCGGCCGAACTGGAACTCAATTATACGACAAATACCGGAGAGGGAAAGAACCTCTCGGCCACCATCCCCAGAGGCTGGGATCCCGGCACCAGCCTGACCCTGTCGTTGAAAATCACCCATGGTCTGGTGCAGTTCAGCGTCAGCATCGAGGAATGGAAAGATGGCTCCACAACAGACACAACAGTACCAAGGAAATAAAACCGAACGGAAATGAACATTGCAATAAAACCGGCATACCTGCTCCTCGTCTCGGCCATTGCGTTTGCCTCCTGCTCGCAGGACGATACGCCCGGTCGCACCGACGGCAACGACAACCGAATCGTGTTCCGCACATCGATCCCGGAGCTTACGAGCCGGGCCAAGATCGTTAGAGAGGAGAAGGATCTGCCTTACTTCCATGTGACCGCCTTCGATCTCGAAGACCGGGAGTCGATCGGTGACGACGGTGTGATGAAAACGCTTTTCGCCGAAGAAGCCGTAATAGTCGACAAGAACATCTATACCTCACCCGACTGCTGTTGGCCCGGCCAGACCAAGGAGAGCCATCAGGTTTCATTCTTCGGTTTCTATCCCGGCCTGGCAGAGGTGAAAGGTGCGCGCCTGGTCAACGAATCCACGGCCACTGCCATCGACTACAAACTGACCGACTTCCGCGTCGCCGCGGACATCGCTAAACAGTCGGATTTTATCACAGCCTATGCCACCGGCAACATGGCCGACGATCTCTTCAAGGGCATCACACTTCCCTTCGTCCACCAGCTCAGCCGTATAGAGATCAAGGCTTACGGCAAGCACAAGAGCTGCGATATCGAGATTGCCGGCGTGCGCATCGGCGGCACCGGCGTAAAGGGCACATTTGAGTTCAAACCCGTCGTGGGCGCCGGCGAGTGGTCGGGTACTCCGGAACGCGACACGGTCGAGTATGTCTACTGCACTGGCGACAAGATTTTCACCTGCGGCAAGAATCATCACGTCGCCAAAGAAGACGCCGTCTCGATCATGGGCAGCAAGCACGGCGACGATGACAATTGTGCCATGCTTATCCCTTCGGAATACGCTCCGTGGGAATCTGCCAAAGACCGTTGCAACGACAAAAATCAGATGTATATCAGCGTGCTGCTCAGGGTGACCGATGCCACGCTCGATGCCACGCCCGATGCCGGTGAAAAGCCTGTCGAGATACAACGCTACCCTTATAAGGACCTGTCGCATGGTGACGACGCATTAAAACTGCCCATAGTGTATTTGGCTGTCAAAAAGGCCTCGGGCGAAGTCTCTACCCGTCTTTACAAAAACGACGAAGGCTATTTCACCGACTCCACTTTCACGACCGGCTACGTCCATCCGGACACGGAAGAAATCAAAGAGTTCGGTTGGGCGGCACTACCCGTCGCCGGCACTTGGGCCCCCGGGAAAGTCTATATCTATACGCTCGACTATACCCATGGCGTCGGCCTCCACGACCCGAGGGTCTCCACGACTGCCCCCGGTCCCGGCGACCCCGTCATCAGCGACAAAGTCGGCATCACCTACACCGTCAAAGAGTGGGAAGTCGGCGGTGGCAGCGAAGTCGAAGTCCCCGGATCCTGAAAACCGATAATCCCATGAAACGTATCAATCATATACTTGCATTCTCGCTTCTCTCGCTCACTCTGCCGCTGTCATCCTGCTCTCAGGATGATT
>CAZHMX010000122.1:0-5196 GCA_964533725.1 uncultured Alistipes sp.
ATGAAGTGGACCATCTTGGTCTCGGGATCTTTCCAGTAGCGCTCCCAGTCGGACGTGAGGTCCTTGGTGGCGGAGATGTAGCCGATCGGCGCGTCGAACCAGACGTAGAGCACCTTGCCCTCGGCGCCCTCCACGGGCACGGGGATACCCCAGTCCAGATCGCGACTTACGGCACGCGGCTGCAGACCGCCGTCTAACCAGCTCTTGCACTGGCCGTAGACGTTGGATTTCCACTCTTTGTGCCCCTCGAGGATCCACTCGCGCAGGAACGATTCATATTGATCCAGCGGCAGATACCAGTGTTTGGTCTCGCGTTTGACGAGCTGCGAGCCGGAGATGGCGCTGTGGGGGTCGATCAACTCGTCGGGCGAGAGGGTCGAACCGCAGGCCTCGCACTGATCGCCGAAGGCGTGGTCGTTGCCGCACTTGGGACAGGTGCCCACGACGTAGCGGTCGGCCAGGAAGGTCTGGGCCTCCTGGTCGTAGTACTGTTCGGAGGTCTGCTCGATAAATTTGCCCTCGTCGTAGAGTTTTCGGAAGAAGTCCGAGGCGGTCACCGCGTGCGTGGGCGACGAGGTGCGCGAATAGATATCGAACGACATGCCGAAACGGCGGAAGGCCTCTTTAATGATGGTATGGTAGCGGTCGACGACCTGTTGCGGGGTGATCCCCTCCTTGCGGGCCTTGATGGTGATGGGCACGCCGTGTTCGTCGCTGCCGCAGACGGAGATGACGTCGCAACCCTTCAGACGCAGATAGCGGGTGTAGATGTCCGAGGGGATGTAGACGCCGGCCAGGTGGCCGATATGGACGGGACCGTTGGCGTAGGGGAGTGCCGAGGTCACCAGGTAACGTTTGAATGTTTTAGCCATACAGGTTCTTTCTGTTTTTCGTTTCTTCTTTGCGGCCGTTTCCCGGCTCCGGTCCGGTCCGAAGGGGTCCGATCCCGGCTCCCGGTTCGCCTGAAACGCGCATAGTAGTACATATTCCGCTCAAAATTACAATTTTTTGCAGACAATTGAAAGAAAAAAGTGCGAAAGATTTTCGAATAGTTATTTTTTGTCGGAAACAGCCGCCTCCGTACCCCGTGCGGCCGCCCTGTTTCCGGGGGTGACGGGCTGTGTTTTGCCGTGCGGCGGCCGTGTGGTCGCGGGGGGGGCAAACCGGTCGTGCGACCGCTGCGGCCGGGCTGCGGGCCGTTGTCCAGCCCAGCGGATTCCGGGTTTTCGGGGGGACGGCGGGGATTCAGTTAACCGGCTGTGTGGCGTGTGTTGTCGGAGCGCGGGCCGCTTCCTGCCCAGCGGATTCCGGGATTCCGGGGCGGCGGGGGCTCGGTTCACCGGCTGCGCGGCGTGTGCTGTCGGGCTGCGGGCCGCTTCCTGCCCAGCGGATTCCGGGTTTTCGGGGCGGCGGGGACTCGGTTCACCGGCTGTGCGGCGTGTGCTGTCGGAGCGCGGGCTACCCCCCCCCGGCGTTATTCCACCGCGCGGCGGTTTATGAGGGCATGGGTGATGGTCAGCTCGTCGACGTATTCCAGTTCGTCGCCGAAACCGATGCCGCGCGCTATGGCCGTCACCTTGACTTCGGGGAAACGGCGCAGGCGGTTCATGATATAGAAGAGGGTGGTCTCCCCCTCGACCGAAGTCGAGATGGCCAGGATCACCTCTTTGATCCCTCCCTCTTCGATCCGCCCGATCAGGCGTTCGATCGTCAGATCCGACGGACCGATCCCCTGCATGGGCGAGATCACACCGCCCAGCACGTGGTACAGCCCCCGGTACTGGCGCGTGTTCTCGATCGACATCAGGTCGGCCACCTGCTCCACCACGCAGACCGTCGAGCGGTCGCGCGCGGGATCGTGACAGATGGGGCACAACTCCTCGTCCGAGAGGTTGTGGCAGACGCGACAATAGCGGATGCCGTTGCGGAAACGGTCGATGCTGCGCGTCATCTCGCCCACCGACGCAGGCTCCATGCGGAGCAGGTGCATGGCCAGACGCAACGCCGTGCGCCGGCCGATTCCGGGCAGTTTCGACAACTCGCCCACCACATCTTGCAACAACTGCGACACTTTAGATGATCTCTATGCGTGAACGTTCGATCCAGCCCTTCTTGCCGTCGGCGATCAGCACCTCGCACCAGTCGCCCAGCGTGTGGGTGATGCGCACGGTCGTCCCCTCGTGCAGCACGAAGAGGTCGGTCGCCTTGCCGTCGGGCGAACTCTTCACCGGGGCCGACGACGACATCACCACGGCCCCCCGGCGGTCGAGGGCTTCGCGGCGTTCGAGCGACGCGAAACGCGTGGCGGCCGCGAAGAGGAGCACCAGCGCCACCGTCGCATAGAATCCCGCCTTGCGCATCCACAGCCGCGAGGCCAGCAGATAGAAGAGCACCGCCACGGCCGCAGCCGCCAGCGCCGCCAGCGAAAGCGTCGCCCAGCCGTTGCCGCTCATCGTGCGGCGCAGGGCGCGCAACCAGGTGGTGACGAAGAATTCGGGCACCTGTTCGATGCTGTCCTTCGTGCGCTCCTCGGCGATGGCCAGGTTGTAACGGATATCTTCGTCGCCGGGCGAGAGCTGCAGGGCGCGGTGGTAGTGGAGGATCGATTCGCCCAGACGGCCCTGCTTGAAGAGGGCGTTGGCCAGGTTGTAATGGAGGGCGGGCGAGACGTAGCCCCGCTCCGTGATGGTGCGGTAACGTTCGACGGCCGCGGCGAAATCGCCGTTGACGTAGGCGGTGTTGGCCTCGGTCCAGAGCACATCGTTCGGTGTTTCGGGTGCGGCGGATCCGGCCGTGGCGGATTCGGCGGCGGGGAGCGTTTCGGCGAGCGCCGCCGTGTCGGCCGGTTCCTGCGCCAGGGCGGTGCAGAGACCGGGGAGCATCCACAGGTATATGAGTACGGGTATGCGTTTCATCGGACTTAACGTTTGATGACGGATTCGATATGGGACAGCAGGTCGATGGCCTCGGCGTAGACCTCCTTCATGTTCACCGTGCCGCCGGGCGAATATTGCGCCTCGTCGCAGCGGGTGATGATCGCGGGGAACCGCTCGGCCTCCGCGGCCGACAGTCCGCGCTTCTGCAACTCCTCGCGGACCCGCTCCTTGGTGAGGTTGGCCACGGGGATATTCAGTTTGTCGCCCATGTAACCCCACAGGGCGCGGAGCATCTCCTCATAGAAGGCGCGGCGGTTGTCGTCGGCCATATAGCCGCGAGCGCTCTTGAGCCGCTGGATGGCCACCTTGTTGGCCCGCCGTCCGCGTACCAGAACCACATTGCGGTTGTCGCGGATCCGCTTGCGCAGGGCGAAGTAGGCCGCCGCGAAGAGGAGCGCCAGCGCCCCCAGAGCCAGGAAATAGCCGCTGCTGAAAAGGAACGGCGCGCGCAGCAGCCGGAGGTCGGCCGCCCCCAGCTTGATGAAGCGGATATCCTCGCCCAGCAGTTTGACATTCTCCTTCGAGAGTCCCTTCACCACGCGGGCCTCGCCGCCCGAACTGCCCGCATCGGGCAGGATGGTGAGGGTCAGCGGTTTGCCCGTCAGCGTGACATAACGGCCCTCCGACGGGTCGAAATAGGTGAACTGCGCGCCGTCGATCGTGTAGTCTCCCTCGGCGCGGGCGATAAACGGATATTCGAACTGCCGGTAGCCCGAGCTGCCCTGCTGCGAGGTCTGGATCGACTCGGTGGTCTTGACCGTGTACTGTTCGAACGAGGCGGGCAGCGCCAGTTTGGGTGCCTGGACGAAGGAGAGGTTGCCCGCGCCCGAGATCCGCAGCGTGTAGGTGGCCGCCGAATTGGCCGTCAGCGTGGGATCGGGGGTCGACTCCGAGAGGGTGAAGCTGCCCACGGCCCCCGTGAAACTCTCGGGCGCTCCGGCGGGCAGATCCTGAACTTCGAGGGTCAGGCGCGGGGTTTTCAGTTCGCGCGTGACGTTGTAGACCTCCTGCTGCGGCCCGAAGAAGGGGTCGATAATCCGGCTGCTCTGCACCACCACGCGTGCCACGACCTTCAGCTCCGCGGGGTCGATCTCGATGCGCCCCGTCTGCTGGGGATAGAGCAGGTATTCGCGCACCAACAGCGACTCGTAGACCCGTCCCGCGACCACTTCGCGCTGCCAGTAGACGTTGTCGGGGGTGATCTCCTGGGCCCAGAAACCGTTGAACGAGGGGAACGAACTGCCGTCGAAACCGCCGATGTTGACGTTGCGGCGGTAGAGCTTGACGGTGGCGCGCACCGCCTCGCCCTTGTAGACCTTCGTGCGCGAGAGGTGCATCTGCAACATCAGATCGTCCTTGCCGATGCGTTGCTGCGCCTGCTGTTCGGGCCGGTTGTCGGCAGCCGTCTCGCCGCCCGGGCGCTCCTCCTCTTCGACCGCCTCGATCTTCAGCGGACGTGTCGTGTAGTCGCGTTTCTTGACCCTCACCGAGGCCGCCCCCACCGTGTAGACCCCCTTGTCGGGCGCCTGCAGGACGTAGGTGTAGCGGAAGGTGTAACTTTTGGTCATCGACCCGTTGGTGATCTCCATCGACGTGAAATGGGAGACGGTCGGTCCCGCCAGCACGTTGAATCCCGCAAAGTCGGGTGCCGCGAAGGAGTCCTTGTCGGGCTCGGCGTTGAGGCTGAACTCCACGCGGAAGGGTTCGCCCGTGCGCACGATGGCCGGTCCGTCGACCGTGAATTCCGTCTCGTCGGCCCACGCCGCCACGGTTCCCGCCAGGAAGATCAGTGTGAGAAGAAATTGCTTGAATCTGCTCATTATATACCTTTAATAATATCGCACAAACGTCCGACGGTCAACCTTTATTGCCCGTCGGTCGTTCTATTTTTTTCGGGGGAAGCCGGGGTGAACGGCTTCGTTTGTCCCGTTCACCCCTCCCCGAGGTCGCTCTCTTTCGACCCTCCTGCCGAGGGTCCTCCCTCCTGTGGTCCGTTCTGAGGTCGGCTCCTTCCGGGGTTGCCTTTCCGGCCCCTCCCGGGTTTAGTCCCTCCCGAGGCTGCCTTTCCGACTCCCTCCGGATTCGGTTCCTTCCGAGGTTACCCCCCCCCGAAGTCACCCCCCCCGCCGGACCGTTTAGTGTTTGAAGTCGGCGAAGAAGTCGTTGCCTTTGTCGTCGACGATGATAAAGGCGGGGAAGTTCTCCACGTAGATCTTGCGCACGGCCTCCATGCCCAGTTCGGGGAAGTCGACGACCTCGA
>CAZHMX010000123.1:0-5111 GCA_964533725.1 uncultured Alistipes sp.
GCCGGCGTTAATCACCGGAATACCTGCATATTGAGAGGCCACCAAAGGGGCGCCCTCCTTGAAATGGCGCATGGCGATGATGTCGGCGAAGCAACGCACGACGCGCGCCGTGTCGGCCACGGTCTCGCCCTTGGAGACCGACGACGAAGCGGCATCCGAAAAGCCGATCACCGTACCGCCCAGCTCCAGCATCGCCGACGTGAAACTCAATCGCGTACGGGTCGAGGGTTCGTAGAAGAGCGTGGCCAGTTTCTTGCCCTTGCAGGCCTCGGCATACCGCTCGCGATGGGCGATAATATCCAGTGCAAGGTCGATCAGCGCACGGATTTCCTCGGCCGTAAAGTCCGTAGGATCAATCAAATGTCGTAACATGGCGCCCTATTTGTTCATCCACGATTCGTCCGACGGATTGTCGCGGAATTGCAGCAGACGCCGGCGGTCCTCCGGTTTGATATAACCCTCCTCGGCAGCCACTTCGACCAGCGCGTCGAGGTTCGAGAGGCTATGGTTCTCGACCTGGGCGGCAGCCATCCGGTCCAGACCCTTCTGCATGCCGTAGGTGAAGATCGAGGCCACGCCCAGCACCTCGGCACCGGCCTCGCGCAACGCCTCGACCACCTCGATGCACGAACCGCCCGTCGAGATCAGATCCTCGATCACCACCACCTTCTGTCCCTGCTCCAGACGGCCCTCGATGCGGTTCTGGCGACCGTGGTCCTTCGAACCCGAACGCACGTAGCCCATCGGCAGGTTCAGGATGGCGGCCACCAAAGCGGCGTGGGCGATACCGGCCGTCGACGTTCCCATCAACACCTCGGCCTCGGGGAAATAGCGGCGGACCGTGTCGGCCAGGCCCAGTTCGACATGACCGCGCACGCGCACATCCGTCAGCGTCAGTCGGTTGTCGCAATAAATCGGGCTTTTGATACCGCTGGCCCAGGTAAAGGGTTGTTCGGGGCGCAGGAAGACGGCGCCTATCGACAACAGGTCTTTTGCAATAGATCTCTCCATATTTTTCAGCTGTTTAATAATCAACGGTTTAAGGCATCGAGCAAAATACGCTCCACCTCGGGTTTATAGATTCCGCCTTCGTGAACCTTCACCCCGTCGACGTAAAACGTCGGCACGTAGTAATAGTCGAACTGTCCGGCCAGGGCCGCCTGTTCGGACTCCTCGATCATCTCGATCTCCAGAGCGGAAAATTCGGGGTGCTCGGCGCGCAGCTCTTCGATATACTGCAAGGCCCGCCGGCAAAAGGGGCAGTTTTTCAGGTAAAAAAGGCGAATCGTTTTCATTATCTATTCATTACAAAAATCCGCGACGCAACGGCGGTAGGCAGCCACGGGATCGGCGGCAGCGGTCACGGGACGACCCACGACGATGTAGTCCGAACCGATCTCACGCGCACGCGCGGGCGTGGTGATGCGCACCTGGTCGCCCACTTCGCCGTCGGCAAAGCGGATACCGGGCGTCACGGTCACAAATTCCGCGCCGCAAGCCTCCTTGACCATGCCGGCCTCGAGCGGCGAGCAGACCACACCGTCCAAACCCGCCTCGCGGGCGTTCTGCGCATATTTGACGATCGTGTCGTTAATCGATGCGCCGATCAACAGTTCCTTCTGCATGCGCTCCTCGCTCGTGGAGGTCAGCTGCGTCACGGCAATCAACAGCGGACGCGTGCCGTCCTCGCGGGTCAGCCCCTCGCGGGCGGCCTTCATCATCTCGACCGTGCCGGCGGCGTGGACGTTGCACATATCGACATCCAGACGCGACAAAACGGCCATGGCCTTGCGCACGGTGTTAGGAATATCGTGCAGTTTCAGATCGAGGAAAATACGGTGACCGCGGCGCTTGATCTCGCGCACGATCGAGGGACCCTCGGCATAATAGAGCTCCATGCCGATCTTGAGGAAAGGTTTGCGCGTCTCGTCCTTGAACTTGTCCAGAAAGGCGAACGTTGCCTCGGCGCTGGCGAAATCGCAGGCGATAATGACATCTCTTTTCATAGCTTCGTTATTTATTGTTGACACAACCGACAATCTCCTTTAACGAGCGGATCCCCAGCGACTCCATCACGCGGGGCAGCGCCTCGATAATCTCTTTGCAAACCAACGGGTTGCGCAAATTCTCGGCGCCCACTTCGACCGCCGTCGCACCCGCCATCATCATCTCTACGACGTCCTCGGCCGACGCCACGCCGCCACAGCCCACCACGGGGATCCGGCAGGCGCGGGCCACCTGGCAGACCATCCGCACGGCCAGCGGGAAGATCGCACGGCCCGAAAATCCGCCCATCTCGTTGGCAATCACGGGACGGCGGCGGCGGATATCGATCCGCATCCCCAGCACCGTGTTGATCAGCGAGAGGGCATCGGCGCCCGCCGCTTCGCAGGCCTGCGCGATGGCCACGATATCCGTAACGTTGGGCGAGAGCTTCATGATGACCGGTTTGGTCGTCACGGCCTTCACCGCACGGGTCACCTCGGCCGCCGCCTCGGGCGACGTGCCGAAAGCCATGCCGCCGTGGCGCACGTTGGGACACGAGATGTTCACCTCGATCCACCCCACCTGCTCCTGGCGGTCGATCTTCCGGCAGCATTCGACGTACTCCTCGATCGAGAAGCCGCTGATATTGGCCATCACGGGTTTGTGGAAGTATTCGCGCATGCGGGGCAGCTCCTCCGCAATCACGCGGTCGATGCCCGGGTTTTGCAAGCCTACGGCGTTGATCATGCCGTTCGGACACTCGGCGATACGGGGCGCCGGATTGCCGAAACGGGCCTCGCGCGTGGTCCCCTTGAAGGAGAAGGTCCCCAGTATGTCGAGGTCGTAATAATCCTTGAACTCGTTGCCGAAACCGAACGTGCCGCTGGCCGGAATGACAGGGTTATCCATCTTCAGGCCGCACAGGTCGACCGATGTATCGTACTGTTTTTCCATAACTTATCTGTTTTCCCAGTCGATCTCCTCCTTATCGAATACGGGGCCTTCCTTGCAGACGCGGCGGGCACCCGAACGGGTCTTGCACGTGCAGCCCATGCAGGCGCCGAAACCGCAGCCCATCCGTTCCTCCAACGAAATCTGGCCCGGACGGTCGCCCGTGGCATCGCACAGCGCGCGCAACATCGGCAGCGGACCGCAAGCCAGGAACGAGTCGTACTCCAACCCCTCCAGAAGGTGCGTCACAAAGCCTTTGCGTCCCGCCGAACCGTCGACGGTAGCCACCCGCACCTCGACCCCGAGCGCGCGGAACTCCTCCTCATAGAAACATTCGTCAGCGCTGTTGAAACCCAGCAGCACCGTCGGCCGTTTGCCTGCCGCGAGCAGTTTTTTGGTCAGCCCGTAGAGGGGAGGCACCCCTACCCCGCCGCCGGCCACCACAGGGCAGCGGCCCGCACGTTCGACGTCGAAGCCGTTGCCCAAACCCGTCAAAAGGTCCAGCTGCTGCCCCGCCGTCATCGTCGCCAGTTGCGCCGTGCCGTCACCCACTACCTTATATATAAGGGTGAGCCGACCCGGCTCCCAGTCGCACACCGAGATCGGACGGCGCAGGAAACGGCCCGGCAGTTCGATATTCACGAACTGTCCCGGTCGCACGATGCGCGACGTGTCGCCCAAAAGCTCCATCCGCCAAACGGCCGACGTAAGCGGCCGGTTGGTCAGGATGGTGAATATTTCGTGTCCTCGTTCCATAGCGCGGGGACTTTACTCGGCGTCGATGGTCGAGACACCGAACGTGATCTCCTCCAGCACGTCCAGCAGCACGCGCACCGTCTCCAGCGCCGTGAAGACCGTCACGTTGTTCTCGACGGCCGTGCGGCGAATCTCGTAACCGTCCAGACGGGTGTTGTGCTGGTTGATGTCGATCGTGTTGATCACATAGTTCACATGGCCCTGGCGCAGCGAGTCGATGATCTCCGAGCTGCCCTCGTTGAGCTTGTGACGCGTGCGGGTACGGATGCCGTGACGGCGCAGGAAGTCGGCCGTCCCGGTCGTCGCCTCGATATTGAAGCCCAGGTCATAGAAGCGCTGCACCAGAGGCAGGGCCTCCTCCTTGTTCATGTCGGCGATCGTCACGAAGATCGTTCCGTAGTTAGCCACCGTCGTACCCGACGACTGGAGCGCCTTGTAGAGCGCGCGCGTGAGTTTGTTGTCGTAACCGATGGCCTCGCCCGTGGACTTCATTTCAGGCGAGAGATAGGACTCCATGCCGCTCAGCTTGGCGAACGAGAAGGCCGGAGCCTTAACGAACCAGCGACCGCGCGAGGGTCCCAGTACCGTGGTGATTCCCTGCTCCTTGAGCGAGTGGCCCAACATCACCTGCGTGGCGATATGCGCCATCTGCACCCCGGTCGACTTGGAGAGGAAGGGCACGGTGCGCGACGAACGCGGGTTGACCTCGATGATGAAGACCTTGTCGTCGGCATCGCAGATGAACTGGATGTTGTACAGGCCGACAATGCCGATGCGGAGGCCCAGTTTGACGGTGTAATCGACAATCTGGCGCTTCACCTCCTCGCTGACGCTGAAGGTCGGATAGACACTGATCGAGTCGCCCGAGTGAATACCCGTCTTCTCGACATGCTCCATGATGCCGGGGATGAAGACCTGCTCGCCGTCGCAGATGGCGTCGACCTCCAGCTCCTTGCCCATGATGTAGCGGTCGACCAGCACGGGGCTGTCGACGTTGACCTCCACGGCCGTTTGCAGGTAGTGGCGCAGGCGCTCTTCGTTCGAGACGATCTGCATGGCGCGGCCGCCCAGCACGTAGCTCGGGCGCACCAGCACGGGATAGCCGATACGGGCCGCCGCACGCACACCGGCCTCGATGTCGGTGACGGCCTCGGCCTCGGGCTGCGGGATCCCCAGTTCGGTCATAATCCGCTCGAAACAGCCGCGGTCCTCGGCATTGCGGATGGCCTCGACGCCGGTGCCGATAATGGGCACGCCCAGCGCATGGAGCGGCTCGGCGAGGTTGATGGCCGTCTGTCCGCCCAACGTCACGACGATTCCCTCGGGCCGCTCCAGGCGGATGACGTTCATCACATCCTCCACGGTCAGCGGCTCGAAATAGAGCTTGTCGCTCGTGGTATAGTCGGTCGAAACGGTCT
>CAZHMX010000124.1:0-5027 GCA_964533725.1 uncultured Alistipes sp.
GCCGCTGCTACTGGCTCAAGGTCTACGATATCCCCGAGGGCACGCGCTCGTCGAAGGGCCGCGCCATACAGAACGTCATCCAGATCGAACCGGACGACAAGGTGCGCGCCTATCTGAATGTGCGCCATCTGGACGACGAGGAGTATATCAATAACAACTACATCATCATGTGCACGAAGGACGGCACGATCAAGAAGACCCGTCTGGAGGCCTATTCGCGTCCGCGTGCCACCGGTGTCAACGCCATCACCATCCGCGAAGACGACCAGCTGATCGATGCCGCCCTGACCAGCGGACAGGCCGAGGTGATGATCGCGGCGCGCGAGGGCAAGGCCATCCGCTTCAACGAAGAGACGGTCCGTCCGATCGGCCGTACGGCGGCAGGCGTGCGCGGCATCTCGCTCGACGAAGGCGACGAGGTGGTCGGCATGATCTGCATCGAGCCGAGTTCGGGCAAGGATGTGCTGGTATTGAGCGAGAACGGCTTCGGCAAACGCACCGACCTGGACGAGTACCGCATCACCAACCGCGGCGGCAAGGGAGTCAAGACCATCAACATCACCCCCAAGACCGGCAAACTGATCTCGATTCAGGCCGTGACCGACGAAAACGACCTGATGATCATCAACCGTTCGGGTTTGACGATCCGCACCGCCGTCGAGCAGATCCGCATTGCGGGTCGCGCCACGCAGGGTGTGAAGATCATCAACCTGCGCGAGGGCGACGCCATCGCCTCGGTGATGGCCGTGCCCGCCTACAAGGAGGAAGAGGTCGCCGAGTCGGCCGAGAACGCTGAAAACGCCGAAGTTATCGAACCGGACGAGAGCGCCGGGGCAGCCGGGGCAGCCGGGACCGCCGAGACGGTCGAGGCAGCCGGCGCCGAGGAACAGAACGAGGAGTAACCGAAGAGCGCCACAGCGTTGCCGGACCACCGGAAAACCGAAAAAGAGGACAAAAACACTAAAAGGAAGGAATAAACACCGAACCGACAGACTAAAAAGCAGACCGAAACCGTTTGACGGAAAAAGGGGCGATCCCCGAACGTTTCCCGAAGGCGGAGCAGGATACGGACAAAGAAAAAACAAACATTAAACACTTATCTATTATGAAAAAATTCATTGCATTGCTCGCCGTTGCTATGCTGGCTATGCCGGTCGCAAAGGCACAGAAAGTCGATGTCGCCGGTCTTCAGAAGAAGATCGACACCGCCGATGCTGCCATCGCCGATGCCAAGAAGAACACCAAGGCCGCTACGTGGCTCAACCACGCCAAGGTCTACTTCGAGGCCGCACAGGCTCCCACCAAAGAGCTCTACTACTCGGATAACGATCTGCTGAAGCTCAAGCAGGCCGACATGGAGTCGAAACTGGGTCAGTCCGAGGCCAAAGAGACCGTCGAGCTGAACGGTGCCGCCGTTACCGTCGCCTCCTACCCCTGGGTGAAGGTCTACATCGCCAACGGCGCCGTGATCGCCTGGAAGCAGATCAAAGAGCTGAAGGAGGGTTTGATCCAGACCGCCATCGACTCCTACAACAAGGCTTATGAGCTCGATCCCAAGACCGCTGACAAGGTGAAGGTGGGCATGGATGTCATCCTGAACCACTGCATCGAGCGCGGCGAGATCAGCAACTCGATCACCGAGTACGAAATCGCTGCCGAGAACTTCATGACGGCCAACAAGATCCAGAACTCGCCCGTCTACACCGACAAAGGCAACCAGCCCAACCTGCAGCTGCTCTACTACGCCGGTATGATCTACATCGTCGACGGTGCCAAGAATCCCGCTTCGTATCAGAAGGGTATCGACGCGCTGCAGGCCGCCATCAAAGCCGGCTACAACGACGAGAAGGGCGAGCTGTACTACTACATCCACCACGGTTACCTCGGTCTGGCCGGCACGCTCGAGGGCGAGGCCAAGCAGGAGCAGGTGATCAAGGCCAAGAATACCCTGATGGAGGGTATCGAGAAGTTCCCCGACAACGAGAACATCCTCACCAGCCTGACGATGCTCTACATGCGCGAGACCAACGTCGGCGAGATCTCCGAGCTGACCGACCTGCTGACCAAGGCCATCAACCAGGATCCGCAGAACGCCCAGAAGTGGTCGAGCCTCGGTCTGCTTTACTACAAGATGAAGGACTACGAGAAGGCCATCGAGGTAGGTCAGAAAGCCGCCCAGCTGCAGCCCAAAGACTACGACACCAACTATCGTCTGGCCTACTACTACACCGATCACGCCAACGCCCTGCGTGAGGAGCTGAGCCGCAAGGAGTACACGAACTACGCCGACAGCGAGGCCGACCTGACCCGCGTGAAGGGTGTGTTCATGGACGCCTTCAACTGGTTCGAGAAGGCCTACGAGATCGACCAGACCCGCAAGGATACGGTCGAGATGCTGAAGTCGATCGCCTTCGTACTGCGTGACGAACCCGGTATGATGGACAAGTACAACAAGTACAACGAGCTGTTCAAGAACATGTAAGCGAACCCTGTCGCACAAAAAAGGAGCGGAGAGAAATTCTCCGCTCCTTTTTTGTGCACCGAGGCAAAGGGAAGGGGCACGCAGCCTCGGGTTGGGGTTGGGGTTGGGTTCGATCGCCCGAAGATAGAACAAGGGGGCTTTGTGCCGTTCACTCGTCCGGCACGGGTCGGGACGCAACGCCGGGCACAAAAGGGCGTCCGGCTTTTATCGCCTGCCGCCCGTTGCCGGCTCCTTCTTCGCCCGCTACCCTATCGTTGGCGCAAAAACGATCGAAGGGACGCATACGGCAGCGGATTGCGGCCGCTGAAGGTTATCGCTTGCCGCCGTACTTCTTTTCGAAAAATTCGATGTGGGCCTCGCCCCAGCGGAGCATGGCGTCGATGATGGGGAGCAACGACCGGCCGAGGTCCGTGATCCGGTATTCGGAACGGGGCGGCAGTTCGGGGAAGATGGTCTTCGCCACCAAACCGTCTTCGACCAACTCCTTGAGCTGGATATCGAGCACGCGGGGAACGGCCTCGGGAAGGGATTTGTGGATCTCGCTCGGGCGCATCGGGGCGCCGCTACGCAATTCGTCCAATATGCACGACTTCCATTTCGACTCTATAAGGCTCATGGTCAGCCGCAAGGGGCAGTCCAGGTCCACGGGGATTTTCTTTTCGTATGCCATATTCCGTCTTCACTTTGTTCGGTTCCGACTGCAAAATTAAGCATATTATCGGAAAAAGGAATACCGAAAAAATTTTCGGTATATGAATAATTTATCGGTACTTGACAGAACGAAAATAACATTGTAATTTTGCGGACGGAAACAACACGTGAACCTATATGAGAAGCGAAATCAAAGAGTATGAGGCAGTGGCTCGCGCTGCCGAGAAGTTTGTAAAGAGTGTCGCCGAGGGCAACAGCGAATACGCCAGGACGTTGTTCACCGACGATGCGGTATTGTTCGGCATCCTCGACGGTTCGTTGGAGCGGGGATCCATCGAGCAATTCTACCGCAATGTCGACACCGTCGCCGCCGGCGAGAATTTCAAGGCGCGCATCGACGTGCTGGCCGTCGAGGAGACCGTCGCCGTGGTCCGCGTCCTCGAAGAGGGCTGGGGCGGCCGCATCGACTTCACGGACTTTCTTATGCTCCTCAAGCTGGACGGCGAGTGGAGATGCGTGGCCAAGGCCTACAACCAGAATTCCGACACCATAAAGCAATAAGCCATGAAAATAACGGTTATTACCGGCTCGCCCCGCAAAGGGGGCAGCACCTTCGCGATGGCGGATGCCTTCATCAAGGCCGCCGAGCAGAAAGGTCACGAAGTGGTGCGTTTCGACGCCGCGATGATGCAGATCGGCGGTTGCCGCGCCTGCATGACCTGTTACAAGACGGGCAAGGCCTGCTCGTTCGACGATGATTTCAACCGCATCGCGCCCCACATCCTCGATTCGGAGGCCATAGTCTATGCGATGCCCGTCTACTGGTATTCGATCCCGGCGCAGATCAAAGGGGTGATCGACCGCGTCTTCTCGCTCGTGGTGGGAGGCAAGGAGATCGCCGGCAAGAAGATGGGGCTGATCTGCAGCTGCGAGGAGACCGACCCGACGGTGATGGAGGGCGTCAGGATGCCGATGGAGCGCACGGCCGCCCTGCTCAAATGGGAAGTTGTCGGCGAGGTCCTCGTTACCGGCGTATTCAAAGAGGGCGACATCGACAAAACCGACGGCTGCACGCAGGCCGCCGCACTGGCCGACAAATTCTGACGACGATGAAGGTTCTGCTCATCAACGGCAGCCCCAACGAAAAGGGTTGCACCTACACCGCCCTCGCGGAGCTCGCCGCCACCCTGCACAAGCACGGAATAGAGAGCGAAACGGTCTATTTGGGCAAAAAGCCGGTCGCCGGATGCATCGCCTGCATGAAGTGTCTCGAGACGGGGCACTGTTTCCGCGACGACATCGTCAAGGAGTTGCAGCAGCGGCTCGACGAATTCGACGCGATCGTCCTCGGTTCGCCCGTCTATTACAGCAACCCCACCGGGCAGATCCTCTCTTTCGCGCAACGCCTCTTCTTCTGCAAGGAGAACGCGCTGTCGGGCAAACTCGGCGCGGCGGTCGTCTCCTGCCGCCGCGGTGGCGCGTCGGCCACATTCGAATCGCTGAACCAGTTCTTCACCATCTGCAACATGCCCATCGTGCCGTCGCAATACTGGAACTCGGTGCACGGCTTCACCCCCGATGACGTCCGCAAGGATGCCGAGGGCCTGCAGACCATGCGCACGCTCGGCGAGAATATGGCCTGGATGCTCCGTTGTCTGAAGGAGGGAAAGGGCGGCGATGCACCCCGACCCGAATATGAACCGCGTCTCCGCACGCACTTTATCCAGCCGAAATAAGCCGCGGAGGATGGATACACCCGATCCGGCCGCGTCAAAAGAGGCGCTCCGGCACAAAAAACAAGCGACGAAATTCACATTCGTCGCTTGTTTTGCGGAAAGAAGGGGATTCGAACCCCTGAAACCCTTTTGAGGTTTACTCGCTTTCCAGGCGGGCC
>CAZHMX010000125.1:0-4930 GCA_964533725.1 uncultured Alistipes sp.
TGTCGCAGGTCAGGCCGCCGAGGAAGACGCGTTGGTACTCCTTGTTCCAGTTGTTGACGGGCAGCATGATGTAACGCTGGTTGATGCCCCACGTGTCGGGCAGCGTGGTGATGAACGACGAGTCGATCATGTACCAGTTCTCGCGGTCGTTCTGCTGCTTCTGGTTGACGATCGAGTAGAGGGTCGCGCCGCTTTCGCCCACGGTGAACGAGCCGAATTCGGTGAAGATATTGGGCTCGGGGACGTCGTTGCGGTGACAGATGGTCTTGATCTGCGCGACGATCTCCTCGGTCAGATACTCGTAGTCGTAGTTGAAGTCCAGCGAGTTCTTGATCGGGAAGCCTCCGCCGATATCCAGGCTGTCCAGTTCGGGACAGATGGCCTTCAGCTCGCAGTAGACGTTCAGACACTTCGACAGCTCGTTCCAGTAGTAGGCCGTGTCGCGGATACCGGTGTTGATGAAGAAGTGCAGCATCTTCAGTTCGAACTGTTTGCTGTTCTTGATCCGTGTTTTGTAGAGGTCGACGATGTCGTTGTAGCGGATGCCGAGCCGCGAGGTGTAGAAGTCGAATTTGGGCTCCTCCTCGCAGGCGATGCGCAGTCCGATCTTGCATTTGTGGCTCAGACACGACTCCAGCAGGTCGATCTCCTCCTTGTTGTCCAGTACGGGGATGGTGTTGGCGAAGCCGTCGTTGATCAGCTGGGCGATGTTCTCGATGTACTGCGGGCGCTTGAAACCGTTGCAGATGATGTAGCGGTCCTTGTCGATGACGCCGTTGTCGTAGAGGGCGTTGATGATCGGGATGTCGTAGGCGGAGGACGTCTCGAGGTGGATATCGTTTTTGAGGGCCTCTTCGAGCACGAAGGAGAAGTGGCTCGACTTGGTGCAGTAGCAGTAGTTGTAGGCTCCTTTGTAGTCGACCTTGGCCATGGCGACGTTGAACATACGCTTGGCGCGGTTGATCTGGGAGGAGATCTTGGGCAGGTAGGTCACCTTGAGCGGGGTGCCGTACTGTTTGATGATCTCCATGAGGGGAATCCCGTGGAAGAGCAGCTCGCCGTCTTCTACGGAGAACTCATCCTGCGGGAAGTCGAAGGTCTGGTCGATCAGGTCGATGTATTTGTCTTTCATTGTCGATAAGGTTTTTCGGGTTAAAGTAGCCGAGCTACATGGCAAAAAATCGGCCGAAGTAGCTCGGTCGGATCCGCGCCGCTTTGGCGATACAAAGCAAATAAATATTTTCCATTCTTACAACCTTCCGGGGGATTATTTCAAAAAAGAGTGCGTTTTTTTCGTTTTTTGATTGAAAATCCGTAATTTTGGAACCTGAAAACGACTTTGCCGTGATAGAAAAGATCATCATCGACTATTTGGCCGCGCACAAACGGCTCGTGGTCCCGCAGTTGGGCGCCTTTATCGTCAAGCAACCCGACGGGAAGATCATCTTCTCGGAGTTGCTCAAACGCGACGACGGCATCTTGCGCGAACAGCTCTGTGCGCGGGGGATGACCGAGGTCCAGGCGATGGCCGTCATCAACCGTTTGGCTTTCGATGTGCGCGACGCCGTGGGCCGGGGCGACCGTTTCGAGATCCGGGAGCTGGGGGCTTTCTACCCCGCGCCCAACCACACGATCCGCTTTGTCGACGCCCGGTCGTTGCGTGCCGCCGCCGAACGTGCCGCCGCCGAGGCCGATACGGAGCCGGGCAGCGGGCCGGAGAGCGGACCCGGGGCTGCGGACGGCCGCGCGGAGTCTGCCGGGCCCGAGCCCCGTCGGGCCGTTGCGGTAGCGGCGGACGAAAAGGCGGGCGAAGGAGCGGATAATGGTCTCGGAACGGCCGACAGACAGAACGATACGGATTCCGCGGACGCTGCGGCGGAGACTTCGCGCGGCGACGGAAACGGAAATGGACCCGGAAACGGAAATGGACCCGGAGCCGGAACCGAAGGTCGGATTCCCGGGCCGCGTCGTCCCGATCCTGCGGTCCGCGGGCTGCGCTACGGCGACCCGATGCGTCGGCGCGGCAAGGGGGCGGTGGACAAAATCCTGATCATCGCCATCGCGGTGGCGCTCGTCGCCGTGGGTATCATCGCCTATGTCTATGTCAGCGGCCAGGCGCTCGAACGCGACAAAGCCGAAATGTTTGCCCCCGACGCGGAATAGGCGGGGACAAGATAAACGCATAAAGAGAAATGGTCGATCTTCTATCCATCAAACAACGCTTCGGCATCATCGGCACCTCCCCCCTGCTGGATCGTGCGTTGGAGGTCGCCGTGCGTGTGGCGCCCACCAATCTGTCGGTTCTGATCACCGGCGAGAGCGGTGTGGGCAAGGAGTTCTTCCCGCAGGTCATCCACGCCGCCTCGGCGCGCAAGCACAATAAATATATCGCCGTCAACTGCGGCGCCATCCCCGAAGGAACCATCGACTCGGAGCTCTTCGGACACGAACGGGGCGCCTTCACCGGTGCCGTCGAGGCCCGCAAAGGCTACTTCGAGGAGGCCAACGGCGGCACGATCTTCCTCGACGAGGTGGCCGAGCTGCCGCTCTCGACCCAGGTGCGCCTGCTGCGCGTGCTGCAGACGGGCGAGTTCATCCGCGTCGGTTCGGCCAAGGTGCAGAAGACCGATGTGCGTGTGGTGGCCGCCACGAATGTCAACCTGCAGGAGTCGATCGCTTCGGGCTGTTTCCGCGAGGATCTCTATTACCGGTTGGGCACGGTACCCATCGTGGTGCCCGCGCTGCGCGAACGCCGGGAGGATATCTTCGTGCTGTTCCGCAAGTTCGCGAGCGACGTGGCCGTGCAGTACCGTATGCCCGCCGTCACCCTCGACGAGGGGGCGCGCCGGATGATCGAACAGTATGCCTGGCGCGGCAACATCCGCCAGCTCAAGAACGTCGCCGAACAGATCTCGGCCATCGAGGAGGCGCGTCTGATCACGCCCGAGATTATGGCACGCTATCTGCCGCAGCAGCGTGAAGAGCATCCCGCCCTCCAGGGTGCCCGCGTGGAGAGCGGTCCCGAGGAGCGTTTCTCGGAGCGCGAACTGTTATATAAGGTGCTGTTCGATATGCGCAACGACATCAACGAGCTGAAACGGATGCTCTCGGATCTGACCCGCGGCGCACACCCCGCGCACCCCGAGCCGCACGCCCGCGAAATCGCCGGTCTGCTCTCCGGTTCCGCGGCCCCCGTGGCCCCGGCGGTCGACTACGCCGAGAGCGAGGAGGTGATCGATGACGAACCCCGCCGTCCCGCCTCGAAGGCCGACCTGCAGCGCGAACAGATCGAGGCCGCCCTGCGCCGCAACAACGGCCGCCGCCGCGAAGCCGCCGCCGAGCTGTTTATGTCCGAACGCACGCTCTACCGCAAGATCAAGGAGTTCGGCTTGGAGGATGTCTCGTAAGGACCGGGAGAGCGAGGACCGCCGCGGCAAGTTCCGGTACGGAGGGCCGCCGGGGTCCGACAGTTGAAAATGAAAGATTTGAGAATGAACAAGATTACAAAATACGGAATTCTGCTGTTGGCCGCTCTGGCGGTCGCGGCCTGCTCGTTCAAGGTCAACTACTCGCTCTCGGGCGCGTCGATCCCCGTCGAGGCCAAGACCTTCAGCGTGGCCTACTTCCCCAACAACGCCCCCATGGTGGCGCCGATCCTCAGCTCGACGATGACCGAGGCCCTGCAGGACAAGTTCCTCCGCCAGACGCGTCTGACCCAGGTCGACGAGGGCGGCGACTTCGCCTTCGAGGGCGAGATCACCGGCTACACCTCCACCACCGCCACCGTGTCGACCGACGACTATGCCCTTCAGAACCGCCTGACGATCACCGTGCGCGTGCGCTTCACCAACGCCGTCAACGAGGCCGCCTCGTGGGACCGCACCTTCTCGGCATTCCAGAACTATAACTCGACGACCCTGCTGTCGGAGGCCGAAGGTACGCTGATCCCCGAGATCGTCGACCAGATCGCCACCGACATCTTCCAGGCCGCCGCCTCCGACTGGTAAACCTTTGCATCATGGAGACCGCACAGAACGAACTGATCGAATACCGCGCCCGCTGGCCCTGGTTTACGCCCGTGGGGATCATCCTCGCGCGCACGGGTGTCGAGGCACCCGACGCGTCGTTGCGTCTGGTGGCATCGGCCCACGGCGTGTCGCTCGCGCAACTCCTGAAGGTCGACCCCGCCGCCTTCGCCTGTCTGAAGGCCGACGACGTGATCGACCGCTTCCTGGAGCAGACCGACCTCCGCATCGTCGCGCAGGAAGAGGACGGCTCGCCCGCCGAACAGATCGCCACGGAACCCCTTCTGGACGACGAAGACGATTTGGTGACCGAGGATTTGGCCGAAATTTACCGCGATCAGGGCCTTAAAAGCGAAGCATTAGCGATTTATGAGCGTTTACGCTTGCAAAATCCCGAAAAAAGTGCTTACTTTGCCGAGATTATCGAGCAACTGAAATAAAAATTAAAAACAGAACACGATATGTTGTACACGATTTGCATTTCCTTGATTCTTGTAGCCAGCGTCCTGGTCATCCTGGCCGTGTTGGCACAAAGCCCCAAGAGCGGTATGGCCGCCAACTTCGGTGCCGCCAACCAGGTGATGGGCGTCCGCGAAACCTCCGGCTTCCTCGAGAAGTTCACCTGGGCCATGGCCATCGCTATCGCCGTGCTGAGCCTCGTGGCCACCACCGCCATGGATAACGGTAAACTCGCCGAAAGCAACTCCCAGGCCGCCAAAGACGCCGAAGCCCTCGTTGAACGCTCCCTCAACGAAGCCGTAGTCCCCCAGGCTACCATCCCCGAAGCCGAAGAATAATCCGCCGGCCCGACCTCTCGTCGGTTCCCTCTTTGGGTTCCGGCATGGCGTCTTGATACGACTGCGCTCCTTGGGCCAATGGTTTGGCCCAGCCGCGCGGGCGAACCC
>CAZHMX010000126.1:0-4838 GCA_964533725.1 uncultured Alistipes sp.
GGGTTCGCCCGTCCGGCTGGGCCAAACCATTGGCCCAAGGAGGACAGTCGCTGTCAGGAAAGAAAAGCGGCGGCCTCCTTACGCCTCGCGACGGTTGAAGATGTTCAAATGTGCGAGGAGCGGGTTTTTGCGATCGAGGAGGGCGAATTCGAGGAGGAGCAGGACGAGGGCGATGACGAGAAAGGATTGGTAGCGTTCGTCGTACTCTTCGAAGCGGATGGTGCCCAATTCGGCCTTTTCCATGCGGTTGATCTCGTCGACGATACCTTCGAGACCGATATCCTGAACGGTGGCACGGACATAGGCGCCGCCGGTTTTGTCAGCCAGCTGCCGGAGGAGCGACTCATCCAGCTTGGAGACGACCATATCGCCTTTTTCATCACGGATGTACTCGCCGCCGATCTTTATGGGGGCGCCCTCGGGGGTACCGATGCCGATGGTGAAGATGCGGATGCCCTGCTCGGCGGCACGCTGTGCGGCGGCCATCACGTCACCTTCGTGGTTTTCGCCGTCGGTGATGAGGATCAGGGCGCGGCTGCGCCTGACGCCTTCGCCGTTGGAGAACGAGAGCATGGCGGTGGAGAGGGCCTCGGTGATGTCGGTGCCCTGCACCGAGACGAGCGCGGGATCGATCTTGCGGGCAAAGGCGCGGGCCATACGGAGGTCGGAGGTGATGGGCAGCTGCACTTTGGCCTCGCCGGCGAAGACGACCAGGCCGACACGGTCCTGCTTCAGCCCCTCGAACAGCTTGCCGATGGCATATTTGGTTCGTTCGAGGCGGTTGGGCTGGAAATCCTCGGCCAGCATCGAGTTGGAGATGTCGACGGCGATCATCATCTCGATACCCTCGGCGTGCTCCTCGCGCAGACGCGAACCCAGCTGGGGGCGTGCGGCGGCCAGCACCGCGAAGACAAAGGCCGTGCACAGGAGGATGAATTTCACGCGGCGGCGACGGGGCGAGGCGTCGGGGATGAGCCGGCAGACGGTTTGCGGGGAGCCGAAGCGCGCCAGACGGCGGCGGCGGTCGTAGGCTGCCCAAATGCAGAGCACGATCATCACGGGGACGGCCGCGAGCAGCCACAAGTATTGCGGATGGGCAAAACGGAACATCAGGGCAAACGTTTAAGCAAGAGTGTGGTTAACAGAAACTCCACGACGAGCAGACCGATGGCGGCCAGCACCCAGGGCAGGAACTCCTCGGTATAGGTGGTGTATTCGGAGATCTCGACCTTGCTCTTTTCCAGGGTGTTGATCTCGTCGTAGATGGCGCGGAGGGTTTGGTTGTCGGTGGCGCGGAAGTATTGGCCGCCGGTGGTGGAGGCGATTTGCCGGAGGATATCCTCATTGAACTCCACCTTCATGGGCACGAAGGAGATGTTGCCGAAGATGTCCTGCGCGGGGTACGGGGCCGTGCCGCGCGAACCCACGCCGATGGTGTAGACGCGGATCGACTGCTCGGCGGCGATCTCGGCCGCGGTGGCGGGGGCGATCTGACCGGCATTGTTTTCGCCGTCGGTCATCAGGATAATGACCTTGCTCTTGGCGTCGCTCTCGCGCAGACGGTTGATGGCCGTGGCCAGACCGTTGCCGATGGCCGTACCGTCGTCGATGATGCCGCTGCGCAGCCGGGCCAGCAAGGTTTGCAGCGTCCCCTGGTCGGTGGTCAGCGGACTCTGGGTGTAGGCCTCGCCGGCAAAGGCGACGATACCGATACGGTCGCCCACACGGTGGGAGATAAACTCGCCGGCCATCTGCTTGGCGGCACCGATACGGTCGGGCTGGAAGTCGCGGGCGAGCATCGAGCCGCTGACGTCGACGGCCAGCACGATGTCGATGCCCTCGGTATTGGTGGTGGCATTCTGCTCGGCCGAACGGGGGCGGGCCAGTGCCACGACGAGACAGGCCACGGCCGCCATACGCAACACGAAAGGCACATGGCGCACATAGTAACGCCACGTACGCGGGGCACGCACCACGGCCGCCACACTCGACAGCCGGATGGCGGCGCCACCCTTCAGCGTACGCCAGACGTACCACCCCGCCATCGGGGCGAGCAGCACGAGGAGCCAAAGGGCGTATGGTGATTTCAACTCTATCATATTCAATTGTTTTTGCACGACGGCGGAACACGCCCGCCGTCGTTTTCGTTACCAGCTCTTTTTGCCGCGCACACGCACGGGCACCTTGTCTTTCAGTTTCTCCTGCGTACGGTCCTCCTGGGCCTGAATCGCCTCCAGCATGCGTTGCTGCTCTTCGGGCGAGATCTTCGAAGGCCGGGGCTGCTGACGGCCGTCGCCTTCGGGATTCTTGTCGGAGGGGTCGTCGGGATTCTGCGGATCCTGACCGTCCTGATTCTGCGGGTCCTGCTTATCCTGACCGTTCCGGTCCTGCGGATTCTGCTGACCCTGACCGTTTTGGTTTTGGTCCTTGTTCTGGTCCTGATTCTGGTCCTGGTTTTGCTGGTTCTGCTGGTTTTCCTGGTCTTTTAAGAGCTGCTTGGTATAGGCATAGTTGAAACGCGCCTCTTCGTCATCGGGGTTGATGCGGAGCGTGTTCTTGAAGCTCTCCAAAGCCTCTTTGAGCTGCTGCTGCGCCAGTTGGGCGTCACCCAGGCCGTAGTAGGCGTCGGCCCGGTCCTGCAACGTACGGAGCGAGTCGGCCGCCAGCGCACCGAAGATCTCCGCCGCCTTGTCGTAGGCCTGCGTGCGGAAGAGGGCGTTGGCCAGATTGTATTGCGCCTCGAAACTGTCGGGAGCCAGCTCCGCGGCACGGCTGTAACGCTCGATACTGCGGGCGTAATCCTCCCGCCCGTAGGCACGGTTGCCCTTGCGCACCAGACTCCGCTCGGGGTAGCGCTGCGCCGAGGCCTCCTGCGCCCAAAACGCCAAAACCGCCGCGATCAATAGAATGAACTTACGCATCGCCTTTGAATTTGGAGTCGAGGATTTCGGACGCTTCGCCCTCGGAGGCCACCGCCTCCTGCTCTTTGGTCTCCTCGACGAAATAGTAACATTTCAGATAGTCGCCCTCGTTCTGCTCGGCCTCGGGGATGGCCTTGGCAAACTTCACCAGGTCGGCATCGCGCAATACGGAGGTCATCTCCATACGGCTCTTGTCGGGCATCTCCACCTCGCGCAAGGCACGGATGATCTCGTCGGAGGTCATCTCCATCGCACCCACACCCCAACGTCCCGCAATGTAGGTGCGCAGGATGTCGGTCAGCGACGAATAGTACTGTTTGTGGCGGTTGTTCTGCCACAGTTTGCGGTGGTGCAGCTCCTCCAGGTCGCGGATCGCCTGCACGTGAGGCGGCACGGGCGGAGCAGGTTTGAAGAGGCTGCCGATCGAAC
Organism: uncultured Alistipes sp.; assembly: GCA_964533725.1. Classification (GTDB taxonomy): domain Bacteria; phylum Bacteroidota; class Bacteroidia; order Bacteroidales; family Rikenellaceae; genus Alistipes. The sequence continues at coordinate 3,351 of CAZHMX010000126.1, forward strand.
GGCCGTAACGGCGCATCATCCGCGACACGGCCCAAACGACCGCCGCCAGCAGCGCCAGCGCCAGCAGCGACCACCCCACATAGCCGCTGACCTCGCCCACACGGAAAGGCAGCGTGCGTTGCGGCTTCACGCCGTAGGGCATCGCCGTGGAGTCGATGACGTAGGTGGTCACCCGAAGCAGCAGCGAATCCTCAGCGGCCAGCGTGTCGACGATGTTTTTATCGATGTAGAGCACGCGCGGGCGCCCCAGGCTGATCAGACCCTCCTCGAAAGCGGCTATGCGATAGCGCTTGCGTAGTTTCAGCCGGCGGCCGTCGCGTTGCAGGGTGTCGACCGGATACTCCTCCAGCACTTCAAGTCCCGTCTGCTCGTCGGCGGGCGGCAGGGAGGGGAAGTTGACCACCTGCATCACATCGCGTTCGACGTCGATCACCAGAGAGGTCTGTCCGCCGATGACCACACTGTCGGGAACAAGCTGCGCCGAGACCCGGGGCGTCCGGTTCTGCGCACCCGCCACCCAGACCGCCAGAAGCACCGCGACCGTTGTTATCCACTGTTTCATCGTTGTCTGAAGAGTTTAATAAGTTCGACCACATAGTCGTCGTCGGTCGAGACATCGGCCAGATCGATCCGGTTGTGACGCAACAGCGAGGCCATCTCCTCACGACGCTGCCGCCACTCGCGGGCATAGTGTTCGCGCACGGCCCGCGACGACGTGTCGACCCACACCTTGCGTCCCGTCTCGGCATCCTGCATCTCGACGATCCCGATATCGGGCAGCTCCGCTTCGCGCGGATCGCCGAGACGAATGGCCACGACGTCGTGTTTGCCGCCGGCGATCTTCACCGCATCCGACAGTTCCTCGCGGTCGCGGGCCGGATCCAGAAAGTCCGACAGGATGAAGGCCGTGCAGCGTTTCTTGGCCACCGCCGTCAGGAACCGCACCGCCTCCGAGAGCCGGGTGCATGCGGACTGCGGCTCGAAGCCGATCAATTCGCGGATAATCATGAGGATATGGCTGCGCCCCTTCTTCGGCGGGATAAACTTCTCGACCCGGTCCGAAAAGAGGATGCACCCCACCTTGTCGTTGTTGCCCGCGGCCGAAAAGGCCAGCACGGCGGCGATCTCGGTCATCACCGACTTCTTGAACCGCCCGGTCGATCCGAACATCCGCGACGCCGAGACGTCGATCAGCAGCATCATCGTCAGCTCGCGCTCCTCCTCGTAGATCTTGACATAGGGCGAGCGCGCCCGTGCCGTGACGTTCCAGTCGATATCCCGCACATCGTCGCCCGCACGGTACTCGCGCACCTCGGAAAAGGACATGCCCCGACCGCGGAAAGCCGTATGATACTTTCCGGCAAAGATCTCGCGCGAGAGGCCCCGCGTCTTGATCTCGATCTTGCGGACGTGCCGCAGGATATCGGTTTCGTTCTCCAGTTCGGGACTCATTAGGGCACGATGACGTTGTTCAGGATATCGGTGATG
>CAZHMX010000127.1:0-4819 GCA_964533725.1 uncultured Alistipes sp.
CGACATCTTCAACTGGCTGGCGACGCACTGGCTTCCGAACCTGATCTTCTTTGCGGTCTTCATGATCTTCGCCGCCTCGTTCTTCGGCGCGTTCGAGATCACCATGCCGTCGTGGATGGTCAACAAGAGCGACGCCAAGGCCGACACCAAAGGGCTGGGCGGCATCTTCTTCCTGGCGCTGACGCTGGTGCTGGTATCGTTCTCCTGCACGGGTCCGATCGTCGGCTCGGTTTTGATCAAATCGACCGCGGGCGAGTTCTGGACCCCGATCCTGACGATGCTGGCCTTCTCGATGGCCTTCGCGCTGCCCTTCACGCTCTTCGCCCTGTTCCCCGCCTTGCTGAAAAACCTGCCCAAGAGCGGCGGCTGGCTGAACTCGGTGAAGGTGACGATCGGTTTTGTCGAGGTGGCTCTGGGCTTCAAATTTCTTTCGGTCGCCGACCAGACCTACCACTGGGGACTGCTCGACCGCGAGATCTATCTGGCCATCTGGATCGTGGTATTCACGCTTTTGGGCTTCTACCTGCTGGGTAAACTCAAATTCGCACATGACAGTGAACTGAAACACGTTACGGTGACGCGCCTGACGCTGGCGATCGCGACCTTCTCGTTCGTGGTCTATATGATCCCGGGCATGTGGGGTGCGCCGTTGAAGGGCCTCTCGGGCTACCTGCCTCCCTTGACGACGCAGGATTTTGTCCTGAACGCCCAGGCTGCGACGACGGTTGCGGTTCCGGCCGAAGCCGTGGGTGCCAAGGCCCCGCGCCACAGCGACTTCCTGCACCTGCCCCACGGTCTGAAGGGCTTCTTCGACCTGAAGGAGGCCGAAGCCTACGCGGCCGAGGTGGGCAAACCGCTGTTTGTCGACTTTACGGGCCACGGCTGCGTCAACTGTCGCGAGATGGAGGCCCGTGTGTGGGCCGACCCGCGGGTGCTGGAGATCCTGGGCAACGATTACGTGATCTGCGCGCTCTATGTCGACGACAAGAAGGAGCTGCCCGAGGAGGAGTGGGTGACGACCTCGACGGGCAAGGTGCTGAAGAGCCTGGGCAAGATCAATTCGCACTACGCGCTGACGACCTACGGCGTCAACGCCCAGCCTTACTACGTCTTGCAGGGCGCCGACGGTCAGCCGCTGGTCTCGCCGCGCGGATACGACCTTGACGTCGACGGGTTTATCGCCTTTCTGCAAAGCGGCGTAGAGGTCTATCGCAACCGGCGCCAATGACCGAATTCGGACTGATCGACCATATCCGCACGCTGTGCCGCCGGCTCCCCGCCAACGGGATGGAGGGTATCGGTGACGATTGCGCCGTCATACCCGTCGGCGACGGCGAGGCGTTAGTGATGACGGCCGATCTGCTGGTCGAGGGGGTGCACTTCCTGCGCCATGCGGCATCGGCCGAGGAGATCGGCCGCAAGGCGCTGGCGGTCAATCTGAGCGACGTGGCGTCGATGGGTGCGCGCCCCGTGGCGACCCTGCTCTCGTTGGCCTTGCCCCGCGATACGATGGAGGGCGACTGGGCCGAGCGTTTCATGGCGGGTTATACGGCGATGAGCGGCGAGTACGGCGTGGCCCTGATCGGCGGCGACACCACCGCTTCGCCTCACGAGGTTACGATCAACGTTACGGCCATCGGTCGTGTGCCGGCCGACCGCATCAAACGCCGCAGTGCCGCCCGCGCAGGCGACCATATCTTAGTCGGCGGACCTTTGGGCGAGTCGGCCGCGGGTCTGCGGGATATCCTGTCCGGCCGCCTCTCGACGCCGTTGGCCGACATCCACCGGCAACCCCGTCCGCAGGTCGCCGAAGGCATCTGGCTGGGCGGTCGCGAGGAGGTGCACGCGATGATGGACCTCTCGGACGGCATAGCTTCCGATTTAAGACATATCCTGCACGCCTCGGGAGTCGCTGCCGAGGTCGATATCGACCGTATCCCTGCGCCGCAGGGCCTCGAATTCGCCGTTTCGGGCGGCGAGGATTACAAACTGCTTCTGACGGCCGACGGCGACCGCTCCGACCTCCTTTGCGCCGACTTCGAACGACATTTCGGCGCACCGTTATACGATATCGGCCGCATTGTCCCCCTTGCCGCCCCGACGTCTGCCCCCTTGCGATGGTTGCGTGACGGTCATCCTTTCGCCGCCGACTGGCAAGGCTTTCGGCATTATTAATATCGGACCGGGAGCGCAGTGACATCAAGATGTGACGGTCCTCCTTAATCTCGTGGTCAGGCCCAGCCGGTGGAGGCAAGTGTTGTCTTGCGGGTGTGTATAAGTTTTTCTCCCGTGGCGGCGTGGCGTTGCAAACGCCCGCCCCACGGGAGAAAAACTTATACACACCCGCAAGACAACACATGGACCGGGGAACGCCGCGCGGCAAGGGGCGGGGTCCTATCCCGCCCCGACGAGCGCAGTCGTTGTCAAAACCGCACGATCAGCGCCAGCAGCGTGATCACGAATCCCGCCACATACCCTGCAAAGACCTGCATCCCGTGATGACTCCCCAGATAGAGCCGTGCGGAGGCCAGAAGCCCCGACAGGGCAATGACTGCATAGAGCGGCACGGTCAGCTGCCCCAATTCGGCTATCGCCATCACGGTCAACAGGGCCGTGACACCGCCCATCGTCGTCAGATGAAGACTGATCTTCCAACGCAGGGTCACCACTAAACAGAAAGCCTCGCAGACGGCTGTGGCCAGCAACAGGCGCCGCAGGAGCACGGCATCGGGCAATTTACGCACCACGACCAGACAGAGCAGCGCGGAGATCATCCCGATCGCCAGCGGCAACAGCCGCTCCCGCCGCTCCGAAAGCCACAGATCGGGCAGCCGCCCCGACGTACGCAGAAAGAGCACGAACAGCGCCGGCACGATGGCCGTAAACAGCGCGATGACCCACAGCAGATAGATCTTGATGCTCGGCGGCCAGAGGGCATAAAAGGTCGGTCCGTAGAGCAGCAGCAACGTGATCTCCGTAGGGACGAGGAGCGGATGCAGCAGCAGCGACAGGGCGCGGGCGAAGGTTCTCATAATGTTCAAGGGTTTGGCCGCAGCGTTCAAAGCTGTTTGCGCAGACGGGCAACGGGAATGCCTAACATCTCGCGGTATTTGGCCACCGTGCGGCGTGCGATGCGGTAACCTTTGGCATTGAGGATGTTCATCAAAGTTTCGTCGGTCAGCGGATGACGCTTGTCCTCTTCGTCGATGCTCTGGGAGAGGATGTTTTTGATCTCGTAACTCGACACCTCCTCGCCCGACGAGGTCTGCATGGCCTCCGAGAAGAGCGATTTGAGCAGGATGATGCCGAAATGCGTCTGCACGTATTTGCTGTTCACCACGCGCGATATGGTCGAGACATCCAATCCGGTGCGGTCGGCTATATCCTTGAGGATCATCGGCTTGAGCCGTGACTGGTCGCCGTCGCGGAAATATTCGCGCTGGTAATCGAGGATCTCCTGCATCGTGCGCATGAGCGTGTCGTGACGCTGCTTGATGGCCGAGATGAACCACTTGGCCGAGTCGATTTTGTTCTTGACGAACTGCAGGGCCTCGCGATCCTGCTCCTTGACCGTGCCGTCGGCGGTCACCATACGGCGGATCATATCCACATAGCGGCGGTTGATCCTGACCTCGGGCACTGAACCCGAATTGAGCGATAGATCGAACTGCCCGTCGTGATAGTCGAGCAGGAAGTCGGGTATAATGTAAGGTGTGGTGTCGGTTCCGCCCTCGGAGTAGAGATTCCCGGGTTTGGGCGAGAGGCGGCGGATCTCCTCGATGGCCTCGCGGAAGGCCTCTTCGTCCACTTGCAGACGGGTCAGGAGCTTTTCGTAGTGTTTCTTGACGAATTCGTCGAAATGATTTTCCAGGATACGATGGGCCAGCCGCCGGGTGCGGGTGGTGCGGGGCTGTTGTTCCATTTGCAGGAGCAGACACTCGCGCAGGTTGCGGGCGCCGGCACCGGCGGGCTCCAGCGTATGAATCACCCCGAGGATCCTTTCCAGCTCCTCGACCGTGGTTTCGATCCCCATCGTGAAGGCCAGATCGTCGACGATCGACTCCAGATCGCGGCGCAGATAGCCGTCTTCGTCGATGCTGCCCACGATGTAAACGCCCAGACGCATATCGCGTTCCGAGAGGTCGCGGTAGCCCAGCTGTTCGATCAGATACTCCTGCAACGACCGTCCGCCCGAGAGATAGACGGGGCGTTGCTTGAAATCCTTCGAATAGTTGTTGATACGGCTCTTGTACGAGGGAGTGTCGTCCTCGCGCAGATACTCTTCGACGGAGATCTGCTGGGGCGCTGCGTCGTCGGACGTGTGCTCCTCCTCTTCCAGAACGACGTTGTCCTCGATCTCCTGTTTAATCCGCTGCTCGAGCTGCACGGTGGGCAGCTCGAGCAGTTTGATCATTTGGATCTGTTGCGGCGAGAGCTTCAGTTGAAGCGAGAGCACTTGTTTCTGATTGATAGCCATTTCATTCCCTTTTTTAGTGGTTTACGTGTGGGTTTCAGCCATTCATCCAAGTGCGGGTCCGTAGTGCCGTGCGCGGAGGCTTAAAATTCGGCATTTTTGGGCGTGCGCGGGAAGGGGATCACATCGCGGATGTTACCCATACCCGTCACGAAGAGCAACAGTCGTTCAAATCCCAGGCCGAAACCCGAGTGCGGGGCCGAACCCCAGCGACGCGTGTCGAGATACCACCACAGGTTGTCCTCTTTCATTCCCAGCTCCTTAACGCGGGCGATCAGCTTTCCGTAATCGGCCTCGCGCTCCGAACCGCCGATAATCTCGCCGATTTTTGGGAACAGTACGTCC
>CAZHMX010000128.1:0-4757 GCA_964533725.1 uncultured Alistipes sp.
TGGTTTTCGAGATGCTGGAGGTCAGTTTGCGCAGCGCCTGCGACATCAGCCGGGCCTGCAGACCCATCTTCGACTCGCCCATCTCGCCCTCGATCTCGGCTTTGGGCGTCAGGGCGGCCACCGAGTCGATGATGATGATGTCGATGGCCGACGAACGGATCAGCGAATCGGCAATTTCCAGCGCCTGCTCGCCGTTGTCGGGCTGCGAGATCAACAGGTTGTCGACATCCACGCCCAATTTCTGCGCATAGAAGCTGTCGAAGGCGTGCTCGGCGTCGATAAAGGCGGCGATACCGCCCTGTTTCTGTGCTTCGGCGATGGCGTGAATGGCGAGCGTGGTCTTACCCGACGACTCGGGACCGAAGATCTCGATCACACGGCCTTTGGGATAACCGCCCACGCCGAGTGCCATATCGAGCGTGATCGAACCGGTGGGAATAACGGGTATATCGGTAATTTCGGCGCTGTTCATGCGCATAATCGAACCTTTGCCGAAATCCTTTTCTATCTTCTCCATAACGGCGTTCAAGACTTTGAGCTTGTCCGCGTTGACTTGTGCTTTTTCTGCCATGGTCGTAATTTCTAAATTTTCTGTACGTAATAGATCAATTCACCTTCAAAGTTACGAATTTTTCGGTAAAAAACCGCATTTTGACTCGATTATTTTTGTCCGCCGGTTTTACTCCCACATCGAAACGACCTCCACCTGACGGTTAAACTCCTGGGGCGTGGTGTTGAGTTTGTGCAGGCAGGCGGGGCAGCGGATCGGCATTTCGGTCTCCACGCAGTCGCCGCAGCCCACGCATTTGGGCAGCACGCCGTAATCGCTGTAGGCATAGTGGTCGAATTCGACACCGCAATGTTCGCAACGGATTTTGTAAAGGATTCCCATAGTTGTACTTTTTTTAAGGTTCTACTTTGTTTTCACAGTGCAAAGATCGCATGCTGCAGTGTCAACTTTTGACACAATAGAAAAAATTGCAAAAATTTTCGATGAAATTCTCTCAGCCCCATCTACCCTACCGTTATTTATATATTTGTCGGCCGCCGCCGGACACGCTGTAAACAAAAAGAGAACCCGTCAAACAGGTTCTCTTTGTCTCTTATATAATTAAGGAGCGGGATTTTTCCGCTCCTTAATTATAAATCCGAAATTCGATGACTGTCGGGACGATCTTCAGCCCCTCAAAACAAGCGGCCTCGGGGTTAATCCCCCTGCACCTCGGTGCCGTACTTCGAACGGTCGTCCAGCAGGGGCAGCAGATAAGGCTCGCGGAGCGGGTGCCATTCGTCATGAAACTGCTCGGAACCGGTCTTCTTGGCGAAAATCTTCTCGTCGAAGGGGACGTAATGCGTCCACTCTTCCGGCGTCAGCTCGTGCGACCAAGCCACGCGGGCCGAGCGGTCGGCACCGGGACCCGTACAGCGGTACTCACCGTAATAGGACCACTCCTCGCGGCGTTTGTCGTTCCAGTTGTGCCAGCCCTCGGGACGGATCTCGGCGGGCAGTTCGCAGCAGGCATAGACCGTGCGCGCGGTCGATTTCCACGGGCGGCCCAGGAACATCTTGGTCACCGCAGGGTCGGTGGTTACGCGGCAGCGATAGAAGACATAGCCGAACTTGTTGCGCTCGGTGGTCGACGCGGCCGTAATGTAACTGTTCGTTTTGCAGTGGATCCGGCAGTGGTCGAACACCACGGTCGAGGGACCGAAGATGAAGTCGGTCGTGCCCTCCACGTAGCTCCGCGTCACCCACACACGCGAGAAGTGCTTCTTGGTGAAGAAGGTATCCTGGTCGCCCTCTAACCGGCAGCGGTCCACCCAGATGCGGTCGCCGCGGGTCTCCAGCGCCACGGCCTGCCCCACCCGGCCCGCATCGTTGCGGATCGTGAGGTTCTGCACGAAGACCTCGTCGGCCTGGATCGAGAAGGAATAGCTGTCGTAGGTCGTCATCTCGTAACCGTCGACAACCTTGCCCGAATGGTCGTTCCACACGAGCACCACATCCTCGGGACGCGCGCCCGTGCCGACAATCGCCACCTTGTCCTTATAGACGTCCAGGGTCAGCTTTTCGCGGTAGACCCCCGGGCGAATCTCGACCGTACGCCACTCCGCCGGCTTCGACGGCAGCGCCTCGAAGCAGGCCTGCACCGACCTGAAATCACCTCCGCCGTTGCAGTCGACCACGTAGCGCTCCTCGGCCGCCACAAAGAGCGGGAGGAGCGCCACGATCAAAGCAATCAAACGTTTCATCGCTGATTATTATAATGTTACGCCGGTCTTAAAGATGGCGATCTCCTTGAATCCGGTCTTTTCGTGGTGCAGCTTGTCGCCGTTGGCCGTCGCGATCACCTTTTCGATCAGACGTTCCAGAACCGCCTGCGGTTCCTCGTCCTCGACCAGCGTGCCGGCATTGAAATCGATCCAGTTCTGTTTGAACTTCGACAGCTGGGTGTTGGTCGAGATCTTCATCGTCGGCACGAACGAACCGAACGGCGTGCCGCGGCCCGTCGTAAAGAGCACCATCTGACAGCCCGACAACGCCAGCGCCGAAGCGGCCACCAGGTCGTTGCCCGGAGCCTGCAAAAGATTCAGACCTTGGCGCACGATCGGCTGACCGTAGGTCAGCACATCCACAACGGGCTGTGCACCACCCTTTTGCACGCAACCCAACGATTTCTCTTCCAACGTCGTGATGCCGCCCTTCTTGTTACCCGGCGAGGGGTTTTCATAGATCGGCTGGTCGTACTTGCGGAAGTAACCCTTGAAGTTGTTGATCAGGCAGACCGTGTTTTCGAAGATCTCACGGTTTTCGGCACGGTCCATCAGGATGGTCTCGGCACCGAACATCTCGGGCACCTCCGTCAGCACCGACGTTCCGCCCTGCGCGATCAGCCAGTCGGACAAAAGACCTACCAGCGGGTTGGCCGTGATACCCGAGAAACCGTCCGAACCGCCGCACTTGAGGCCCACTCGCAAGTAGCTGAGCGGCAGCGGCTGACGACGGTCACTTGAAGTAATTTCGACCAGCTTGCGGCAGATCTCGAAACCCGTCTCGACCTCGTCCTCGACCTCCTGTGCGATCAGGAACTTCACCCGCTCGTCGTCCCACTCGCCGATCACCTCCTTGAGTTGCGACACCTGGTTGTTCTCACAGCCCAGGCCCAGCACCAGCACGGCGCCGGCATTCGGATGCTTGATCAAAGCGGCCAGAGCTTTTTGCGTATTTTTGTGATCGTCGCCCAGCTGCGAGCAGCCGTAATTGTGGGTATAGACTCTCACGTCGTCCAGATGCGAGCAGTCGCACTCGGCCTTTACGCGCTCGGCGATGGCCTGCGCCTGTCCGTTGACACAACCGACGCTCGGCACGATCCACAGTTCGTTGCGGATACCCATACGGCCGTCCTTGCGTAGATACCCGTTGACCGTAAGTTCGCGTTTCGGGTAGTCGACGTCGTAAACCTTGTGGTTATACGTATATTGCAGATCGTCGTGGAGGTTGGTTTTGATGTTGTGGGAGTGGATCCACTCGCCGGCGGCAATCGTCCGCGTGGCGTGGCCGATCGGATAGCCGTATTTGACGACGTTTTCGCCCTCGGCAATCTCCCGCAACGCCACCTTATGACCGCGGGCCACATCCTCGAGCAAGGTCACCCGCTCGCTGCCCGTATCGATCACCTCGCCTGCCTTGAGGTCGGCCAGCGCGACGACTACGTTGTCTACAGCATTGATTTTCAGAAACTGTTTCATATTCTCAAACTATAAAACGGGCGGAGCAAACCCCGAGAGCCGCTCCGCCCGAAAACCGGTCACACGTTATGCGTTCAGAAACTTTTTCAGCGCGGCAGCCATACCCAGCTCCTCGATATCGGCCACATAAGCCGCTACCTGCCCGATAAAGCCCTCGACCTCCGAGAAGTCCACCGTAAAGATATTGCTCTTGACGATCTTCTCGACGGTAGCCACGCGGTCCGACGAATCCCATGCCTTGCGGATGGCTTCCACGAACTCGGCCGTATCGTCGGGCTGAAAGTCGTTCTTGCCGCTGTAGAGGGTCAACAGCGCGGCAAACGTAAAGCACTCGTGCTTGGCGATGCGGCCCGCCTTGACGTAGTTGTCCTTGACGGTCGGATAGTTGCGCGCCTCCCACTTCGAGAGCGAGTTGAGCGAAATCGTCTTCAGCATGTGGCGGATATAGGGGTTGTAGAAACGCTCCAGAATCCCTGCGGCGAACTGCTTCAGCTCGGCCTGATCCTCTTCGATCATCGGGATCACCTCGTCGGCCACCATATCGTTCACGAACTTCTCTATGTCGGGCGTATTGAAGGCGTCCATCACCGTCTCACAACCCATCTGCAGACCGATGGGCACCATACCGGTGTGCGAACCGTTCAGAATGCGTACCTTCTTGTCGCGGAACTGCTTGATCGAGGGCATAAAGATCACGTGCAGACCGGCCTGGTCCAACGGCAGCTCCTTCATCACCTCCTTGTAGCCCGGACCGCCGATAGCCCACAGGTGATAGAACTCGGCCTTGACCACGAGGTTGTCGTTGTAACCGATCTCCTCCTTGATCTCGTTGATATTCTCGCGCGGGAAGCCCGGAACGATGCGGTCGACCAGCGTGTCGCAGAAGTGGCAGTTCTGCTCGACCCAGTCGATAAAGTCCTGACCCAGCTTATGATACTGCGCGTGTTTGATCACATACTCGTGGAGCGTGGAGCCGTTGTTCTCGATCAGCTCGCAGCAGATGATGC
>CAZHMX010000129.1:0-4739 GCA_964533725.1 uncultured Alistipes sp.
CGTCACGCGCGAGATCTCGATCGGCGACTACGTCCTGACGGGGGGCGAACTGGCCGCCTGCATCATCGCCGACTCGGTGGTGCGCATCCTCCCGGGAGCCATCGGCGACGAGGCCTCGGCCCTGACGGACTGTTTCCAGGACGACCTGCTGGCCCCGCCCGTCTATACGCGCCCGGCCGATTTCCGCGGTTGGAGGGTTCCCGACGTCCTGCTCTCGGGCAACTTCGCCCAGATCGCCCAATGGCAGGAGGAACAGTCGCTGGCCCGCACCCGCGCCCTGCGACCCGATCTGTTGAACGAAGAGTAACGCCATGAAATGTTATCTCATAGCCGGCGAGCCGTCGGGCGATCTGCACGGCGCAAATCTGATGGCGGGGCTGCGCAAAGCCGACCCCGAAGCCGAATTCCGATTCTGGGGCGGCGAACGCATGGCCGCGGTCGGAGGCGCGGAAAATCTGGTCGAGGATTACAGGAAGACCTCGTTTTTCGGGATCGTGCAGGTCGTGAAAAACCTCCGTACGATCGGGGCGCAGATCAAAAAGTGTCAGGACGATATCGCTGCCTGGCGACCCGACGTGGTGATCCTCGTCGACTACCCCGGTTTCAACATGAAGATCGCCCGCTGGGCACACGAGCACGGCTTCCGCACTTTCTATTATATAGCCCCCAAGGTCTGGGCGTGGCGCGAGCACCGCATCAGGAAGATCCGCCGCTGGGTCGACGAGCTGTTCATCATCTTTCCCTTCGAACGGCAATATTTCACGCGCAAGGGTATCGGCTGGCACTTCGAGGGAAACCCGCTGGTGGACGCCATCGGAGCGCGGTGCGGGGCATTGCCCGACGGGGCGGAATTCCGCCGCCGCAACGGCCTGGACGAGCGGCCAATCGTGGCCCTGATGGCCGGCAGCCGGCCGGCCGAGATCCGCGACAACCTGCCCCTGATGGAGCGGCTGTCGAAACACTTCCCCGACCGTCAGTTCGTGGTGACCGCCGTGCCGTGGATCGACCGCGCGGTCTACGAAAAATACCTCGCCGGCAGCGCCATCCGTTACGTCTGCGACCAGACCTACGAGACGCTCCACGCCGCCGAAGCCGCCGTCGTCACCTCCGGCACCGCCACCCTCGAAACGGCCCTGCTGGGCATCCCCGAAGTGGTGGTCTACCGCACGCTGTGGTTCCAGGTCAAGTTGCTGCCCTACGTGCTCAAGGTGCCCTGGGTCTCGCTCGTCAACCTCAACCTCGAACGCGAATCGGTGGCCGAGATCATCCAGTCCGACCTGGACGAACGGCGCGCCGAGGGCGAGTTGCGCGCCATCCTCACCGGCGGCGAGAAACGGCAGCGGATGCTCGACGATTTTGACGAGTTGCGCCGCATCATCGGCGGTCCGGGGGCCAGCGACCGTTTCGCCCGGCGGATGGTCGAGCTTCTGCGCCACGGGAAACCGGCGACGACACATTAAAAATCGCCCCGCCCCATGGATATCCCGACAGTCCTCTCTCTGATCCTGCTCGCCTGTGCGGGCATCGCCTTCGTTCGGCCGCAATGGATCTCGACGATCCGCCACTACACCGATGCCGAACGCCGCAACATCGACATGCGGCGAGTACGGCGCTCGGCCGGAGGCGGACTGCTGGCACTGGCCCTGCTGACCGGACCCGTAAACCGGCTGCTGGCCCGGCACGGCATACCCGAAACGACACTCACCGCACTGCGCATCATCGTGCTGTTCATCGGCGCCATCGCCATCGCAGCCTGCGTCGAGACCTACAACAGAAACAAATAAACCGTCGAAACCGAATTCGACACAACCCGGTGCTCCGCGAGAGGACTCCATATTTCCCGATCGCGAAGTACAAGAACCCCAAAAAGGATGAAAATCATCTGTATCGCCCGCAACTACGCCGCCCATGCGCAAGAACTGCACGACGGCGCCCGGATCCCCGAAGAGCCGGTCTTCTTCCTGAAGCCCGACACCGCCATGTTGCGCAACAACGACACGTTCTGGATCCCCCGCTTCACACAGGACCTGCAATACGAATGCGAATTAGTCGTCCGCATCGACCGTCTGGGCCGCTGCATCGGCGAACGTTTCGCCCGCCGCTACTACGACTTCGTGGGGCTCGGCATCGACTTCACCGCACGCGACCTCCAGCGCAAAGCCATCGCCGAAGGGTTGCCCTGGGAGGCCTCGAAGGCCTTCGACTACTCAGCCGCCCTCTCCCCCCTGTTCCTCCCGTTAGCCGACCTGGGCGGCGACGTGCAGCGGCTTCACTTCGAGCTGGAAATCAACGGCGAAGTCCGCCAAAGAGGCGACACCTCCGGGATGCTCTTCACCGTCGACCGGCTGATCGCCCACATCTCGCAATACATGACCCTCCGCACAGGCGACCTCCTCTTCACCGGCACCCCCGCCGGCGTCGGCACCCTCCGCGCAGGCGACACCCTCCGCGCCACGCTCGAAGGTCGCGAACTCCTTAACTTCGACATCCGTTAGCCCTATGCTGCTCCACGAAAAACTCCGCCCCTATCACCTGATCCTGGCCTCGCAATCCCCCCGCCGCCGCGAACTGCTCACCGGCTGCGGTCTCGACTACGAACTCGCCGCACCCTACCCCTGCGCCGAGGTCTACCCCGCCGACCTGCCCGCCCGCGAAGTCCCCCAATACCTCTCGACACTCAAGAGCCGTCACTACCCCCGTCCGCTCGCCCCCCGCGACATCCTCATCACCGCCGACACCGTAGTCATCGCCGGCAACCGGATCCTCGGCAAACCCGCCGACCGCGACGACGCCCGCCGGATGCTCCGCACCCTCTCCGCCGCCACCCACACCGTCATCACCGGCGTAACCCTCCGAACCCCGCAAACCCTCCGCCCCTTCAGCGTCCGGAGCAGCGTCACCTTCCGCCCCCTTGCCGACGAAGAGATCGACTTCTACCTCGACCGCTACCGCCCCTACGACAAAGCCGGCGCCTACGGCATCCAGGAATGGATCGGCTACGTCGCCATCGAAAGCATCGACGGCTCCTTCTACAACGTCATGGGCCTCCCCGTCCAGCGCCTCTACGTCGAACTGGGGAATCTGGTCCGGGAGGCGGGGTTCTGACAGCGCCCGGACGGACGGGCACGACCGCAGACCCGGCCGGCCGGGCGAACCGATCAACGGGAACGGCGTCGGAAGGGAACTGTCCAACAAGTTCTTTAACTCTTTGATAATTTGGCTGTTCGGACAAGCTCCCAAATAGCATATATCATCCCGCCGGAGTCAGATTCGCCGGTGATTCGGCCCCGGAAGATGCCTGCTGCCCCGGAAAAACAGGCATAAAACCGCATTCCGGCTCTCGCACTATTGCATGGAAACTTTTTTTTAGAGATATTTGTACCCACAATACCCCAAGAGTGTTTGCGTATTGAAAAACATTTTCTATCTTTGCGGTGCTATCCCATGCGGATGGCAGGCATATTGTTAGTGAAAGTGTTTCGCTAATCCTTGACAGTAAAATTTGGCGATTTTAAGTAAGCAGGGATAGGCAATACGAACATTCATCACCATATATAGGCATATATCATACCACGATATATCCTATTTGGTGTGGGGTATTGTTTATTTGCTTACGGGCCACGCCAAATGCCTACTGTCAGATAAACGAACGGCTCCACACTTTCTGTTTTATAACACTTCCGGGCAGGAGCCGGACGGGCAAAAAATTTCAAGTTTTATGAAAAAAGCATTTGTCAAATGCGGGTCGATGCTCTGCGGCATCTTGTTCCTGGCGGCCGGTACGGTCTCGGCCCAGGACATCATCGTGCTCAACAACAAAACAGCCGATGAAATCGAGGCGAAGATCGTGGAGGTCTCGAACAACGAGGTCAAGTACAAGAAGTGGAACTACCAGGACGGTCCCACGTTCGCAGTCTCAACCGACGAGATTTTCGCCATCAAGTACCAAAACGGAGAAAAGCAGACCTTCTTTGAGCAGGCGAAACCCCGAACCTTCGGCGCTCCGGCCAAAATGAACGGAAAACAGCAGGGCGATTTCAAACCCCATGTAGAGAGCAGCGTGCATGTGGGCTATGCTTTGGGACTCGGCGATTATATGCCGGATGCCGTCGCAGTCGAATACCGTATCGGGTATCGTTTCAACCCCTATTTCTCCTTGGGAGGCAGTGTCGGCACTCTGCTGTTTTATGACACTCCCGACACGAGCGGTCTGATTCCCATTCTTGCGGATGCCAGAGGATATCTGCCTCTGGGAAAGAAAGTCTCTCTCTATGCGGATTTCGGTCTGGGCGCGAATGTCGGCTATGGAAGTTGCAACACGGATTTCACATTCCAGGTGGGACCGGGCGTCCAGTTTGGCAAATGCTCCATTAGCACCATTTATCACCGATACGGAGAGGGCTCCGGGGGTATGGCTTTCAATATAGGCTTCCACTTCTAACCCGTTCGCCCCAGTCCTGTGCGAGATATCGCAAGAGGCATAACGAACCGAAAGGGACGACCCGCTGCGGGTCGAGGAGGCAGGACTCTGACAACGCCCGTCCTCCTTGGGCCCGTGGTCGGGCCCAGCCGGACGGGCGAACCCGAACAATATAGGTTCGACGACGTGAATATCTATACACCTTGAAAAGGGAGGGGGTCTTGCCCGGGATTTTCCCGGACAAGACCCCCTCCCTATTCAAGGTGTGTAAACATCTGCGCTGTCAAACCCTTATTGTTCGGGTTCGCCGCGCGGCTGG
>CAZHMX010000130.1:0-4669 GCA_964533725.1 uncultured Alistipes sp.
TTGCTGAGTTCTTTAAATTTATTGCCTAATTTTGCACTTGCAGGTAGAATCTGCGTACCCGGTAACGCTGCGGGCGGGCTGCTGGTACGGCAGTTTTTGACAGTGCGGCATGACGCAACGGCCCTCCTTGGGCCCATGGTTGGGCCCAGCCGGACGGGCGAACCCGAACATGTTTTTTTGTTTGCGGAGTCCTATTTCGCAGCGACAGGCGCAGCCGCTTCCATCCGCTGCCGCAACTCCTCGATATAACGCTCGGGCGAACCTGCGGTGCGGCGGGCCGATCCGGAGGCTTCGGCGGCTGCGGCTACGGCGGGTGCTACGGTGGTCAGAAGACGCGGGTCGAGCGGGTCGGGAATCAAATATTCGCGACCGAAACGGGCATCCTCGCGCGCTAACCGTGCCAGGGCTTCGGCCGCGGCGAGCTTCATCCACTCGTCGATCCGCCGTGCGGCCGTGTCGAGCGCCCCGCGGAAAATGTAGGGGAACCCCAATACGTTGTTTACCTGGTTGGGCCAGTCGCTGCGCCCCGTGGCGAAAATCAGGTCGCGGCGGGTGCGCAAGGCTACCTCGCGGTCGATTTCGGGGTCGGGATTGGCCAGTGCGAAGACCACGGGGTCGGCCGCCATCCGCTCGACCATCTCGGGATGCAATACGTTGCCTTTCGACACGCCGATAAAGAGGTCGGCATCGCGAATCACTTCACGCAACGTATGATAGGGCAGTGCTGTGGCGAATTCGCGCTTCTCGGCCGTGAGGTCGTCGCGGTCGGCACGCACCACACCGTGACTGTCGCACAGGACGAGCTGTCCCTGCGGCAAACCCAGCTGCCGAAGAAACCGCGCGCAGGCGATGGCCGCCGCACCGGCACCGTTGATCACCGTGTGCAATGACTCTATCCGTTTCCCGTTGATCTCCAGCGCATTCATCAGTGCCGCCGCGACGATCACCGCTGTTCCGTGCTGGTCGTCGTGCATCACGGGAATATCCAGCCGCTCGACGAGCTGCCGTTCGATCTCGAAACACCACGGCGCGCGGATGTCCTCCAGATTGATCGCGCCGAACGTGGGGGCGATCCTCGCGACGGTCTCGATGAACTCCTCCGGCGAGTGGCTGTCGACTTCGATGTCGAAGGCGTCGACACCGGCCAACACCTTGAGCAGCATGGCCTTGCCCTCCATGACGGGCTTTGCCGCCTGCGCTCCGATGTTGCCCAGTCCCAGTACGGCCGACCCGTCCGTGATGACGGCGCAGAGATTTCCTTTGGCCGTGTATTCGTAGGCCAGCATCGGGTCTGCAGCGATGGCGCGGCTCGGCGCAGCCACCCCGGGGGAGTAGGCTAACGAGAGGTCGTAACGGGTGGCGTGCGGTTTGGTGGCCGTGATCCCGATCTTGCCCGGGCGTTGTCCGCTGTGGTAGCGCAGCGCGTCATTGAAAAGTTCGTCGTGTCGCATGCCCCGGGTGTTGCAAATTCCGCGCCCGACGCACAAAAAAGCCCGCCGATTATTCGGCGGGCTTTTTCTGTACGGATGTCAGCGCGTTTCTTGTGTGACGATCTTCGCTCAAACCGCCGCACGAATTTTTGCATGAACCTCTGTTCAAACTTCAGTGCGGACCTTTGCACGGACCTCCGGGCAACTTCGATGCCGGCTTTTACGCGGATTCGATGCCGGCTCAACCCTGACTTCAGCGCTGAAATCCCGTGCGGCGTTATTTGCGTTTTTTGGCCTGTAACTCCTGCTGACGCATCAACTCTTCGTAACGCAGCTGGAACTTCGACTTTTTGCGGTTTTTGTTCTTTGCGGCGTTGGCCTGCATCACGGCGTGGATCTTGTCGTCGTCGATCATTCGGCGGATCAGCATCGTTTGTGCGATGGTGATGAGGTTGGCGAGGAAGTAGTAGTAGCACAAGCCGCTCGAATAGCTGTTGAACCACAGGAGCATCATCACGGGCATCATGTAGACCATCATAAACTTCATGCCGGCCATTTGCGGCTGCGACGAGGCGGTCTGCTGGTAGTTGACGAGCGAGAAGAGGAACAGCGCACCGGCCATCAGCAGCGCGAACAGACTCACATGGTCGCCGTAGAAGGGGATGCTGAAGGGCAGATTCAGCACGCTGTCGAACGACGAAAGGTCGTCGGCCCACAGGAACGGCTCGCCGCGCAACTCGATCGAGGCGGGGAAGAAGCGGAACATCGCGATGATGATCGGCATCTGGATCAGCATCGGGATACAGCCGCCCATGGGGTTGATGCCGGCCTTTTTGTAGAGCTCCATCGTGGCCTGCTGACGCTTCATGGCATCCTCCTGTTTGGGGTAGCGCTTGTTCAGTTCGTCGACTTCGGGCTTGATCACGCGCATTTTGGCCATCGAGACATAGCTCTTGTACGTCAGTGGCGAGATGATCAGCTTCACCAGCAGGGCCAGAATCAGGATGATGATACCGAAGCTGGGAATGTACTCCCGAAGGAAATCGAATACGGGAATCACGAGCCAGCGGTTCACCCAGCCGATAATGCCCCAGCCCAGCGGAACCAACCGCTCCATGGCCAGCAGGTTACCCTCCGGATCGGTGACTTTTTTGAGGATCGCATACTTGTTGGGACCCAGGTAGAGGCCCATGCGGTAGGCTTCGGTGTCGGGGGTGTAGGGCAGCGAGGTGGTCAGCGAGTAATTTTTGATGTAACCCGACTCGGGCTGTGCCGTGTCGAATGCCATGGCGGCATTTTTCAGGTTGTCGTAGCCGATCAGCACCGACGAGAAATATTGCTGCTTGAAGGCCACCCAGTTGACGGCCGTCGTGACGCTCTTGTCCTTCTTGCCGTCGCCCGTGCCGAGCTCCTCGATCGACGCCTCGCCCGGGTTGCGCCAGGCGATGGTCGTGTACATGTTTTCGTTCTGGAAGCCGCGCTCGTTCTGGTACGAGGTGTTCGACCAGGTCAGATCGAGGGCAGTCTGGTTGGCCATCAGCGGCGCCATGCCGTTCAGTTCGATCTCGAAATCGACCAAATAGTCGCGCTCGGGACGTGCTTCGTTGTAGATCGTGTAGCGGTAGCGGAACGAGGCCGCGCTGTCGACGGGCAACACCATCTCGACGACCGTGCGGTCCTCCTCACGGCGCAATTCGGCCCGTTCGAAGGTGTATTCGTCGGTGTTGATCAGGATGTTGCGGTACCCGTTTTTAACGTAGAACGAGGTGTTGAACCGGGCTGTTGCGGGGTCGAAAAGCTGCACTGATTCGTTCCGTTCGCCTTTGGGCGCGTAGCGCGTGTACTCTTTCAGCGCAACGCCGGCGATACGGCCGCCGCGGGTCGAGAAGTCGATCTTCAGAACCTCGTTTTCGACCGTAAATTCCTCGGCCTCCGCGCGTTGTGCCGCGGCGAGCGTTGCGCCCAGCTCCTCGACCAACCGCTGCTGCAACGATGCCGCGCGACCGGTCGTGTCCACTGCGGCCTGGAGCGTCTCGGCTTCGGCCTCGGGGGCATAAAGTGCGGCTAACGAGTCGGCCTCGGCCTGTATGCGGGCCTGCTCGGCGTTGTATTCCTCCATGGCGGCGCGGTACTTCTGCTGTTGCTTGCCGTTGTACCACGTGAAGCCCACGAAGATCAGCACCAGCAGGACGATACCTGTAAGGGATGATTTGTTCATGGTGTTCCTCTTTGACTATTTGCCGGCCAGCTGTTCGAGTGCGGCCTTGACGAAGGCGACGAACAGCGGGTGGGGATTTTTGACTGTACTCTTGTATTCGGGGTGATACTGCGTGCCGACGAACCAGGGGTGCCCCTCCAGCTCGACCACCTCGACCAGATTGGTGTCGGGGTTGACGCCCGCGGGTTTCATGCCTGCGGCCTCGAAACGGGCCGTGTAGGCGTTGTTGAACTCGTAGCGGTGGCGGTGACGCTCGGCGATCTGGCAGGTGCCGTAAGCCTGCGCGGTCTTCGCCCCCTCCTTCAACAGACAGGGATAGGCGCCCAGACGCATCGTGCCGCCTTTGGCCGTCACGCCCTTCTGCTCCTCCATCAGGTCGATCACCGGATCGGGGGTCTGACCCATTTCGCTCGAATTGGCCTCCTTGAGTCCCAGTACGTTACGGGCAAATTCGATCACGGCGCACTGCATACCGAGACAGATGCCCAGGAAGGGGATCTGCTGCTCGCGGGCGAAGCGCACGGCCTCGATCTTGCCCTCGATACCGCGGTTGCCGAAGCCCGGAGCGACCAGAATGCCGGCCATCGAACCCAACTTCTCGGCAATGTTCGTCGCATCCAGTTTCTCGGAGTTGACGTAGTGCAGCTTGACCTTGCAGTCGTTCACGGTGCCGGCGTGGATAAACGACTCGCAGATCGACTTGTAGGCGTCGGGCAGCTCGGTGTATTTGCCGACCAGTGCGATGTCGATCAGCTGTTTGGGGTTCTTGATCTTGTCTACAAAATCCTGCAGCGACTGCAGGTCGGGTTCCTGCTCGGCGGGCAGGTTCAGTTTCGCCAGCACCACCTCGTCCAGATGCTGTTCGTGCATACGCAGCGGCACCTCGTAGATGGTCGGCACGTCGATCGACTGCATCACGGCGTTGGGGTCGACATTGCAGAAGAGGGCCACCTTGCGACGCAGATCCTGCGGCAGCGGGTGCTCGGTGCGCAATACCAGGATATCCGGCTGCAAACCGTTT
>CAZHMX010000131.1:0-4587 GCA_964533725.1 uncultured Alistipes sp.
CACCGCCCTGCGGATATTGCACCTTCAGGGGAACGATCTCGATACCGGCGTATTGTTTGGCCAATTGGGTCAGGTGCTCGATGGCGTCGGGCTTGTTGTTCTCGATGCCGACGAAGGCCTTCTCAACGCCGAGGGCGCGTTTGAGGATCGTCACGCCGACGAGCAGCTCTTCGCCGCGCTCGAGCATCGTGCGGTGGTCGGAGGTGAGGTAAGGCTCGCACTCCACACCGTTGATAATCAGGAATTCGGCCTTCTTTCCGGGAGGTACCGACAGTTTGACGTGTGCGGGGAACGTGGCGCCGCCCATGCCGACGATACCGGCGGCCTTGATCTTCTCGATGATCTCCTTGGGCTCTAACGTGCACTCCTTTTTGAGTTCCGTCGAGCGGTCGATCTCCTCGGCCCACTCGTCGCCTTCGCGCTTGATCGTGATCATCGGCTGACGCAGACCCTGACCGTTGGGGGTGGGTTCTACGGCGGTCACGGTGCCCGAAATCGGGCTGTGGATGTTGGCGGACATGAAACCGCCCACTTCGGCGATCAGCTGACCGGTCACCACCTTGTCGCCTTTGGCCACCTTGGCTACGGCCGGAGCGCCGATGTGCTGCGCAAGCGGAATCGAAACCACTTCGGGCAGCGGCAACACTTCGATCTTCTTGCCGCGGCTCAGTTTATTTTCCGACGGATGAACACCGCCTATGGGAAATGTTTTCATACTACTGCGGTTAGATTATTCGTTTTTAGCGGGTTCGGCCTTCGGAGCGGCAGCGGGTCCGGCTTGTGCAGCGGGTGCTGCGGCGGGCTTGGCGGGGGCTGCTTTGGGCTCTTTGGGCAGCGGCTCCATGTTGACGAGCTTGATGGCACCCGTGGGGCACTCGTTGACGCACTTGCGGCACAGCTTGCACTTCGCGGGGTCGATGTAGGCGACGTTGTTCTCGACGGTGATGGCACCGAATGCGCAGGCTTTCACGCACTTGCCGCAACCGATGCAGCCCGCTTTGCAGGCCTTCATCACCACGGCGCCCTTGTCCTTCGAGATGCAGCCGACGTATACGGCACGGTTCTTCGGCCACTTCTTGCGCAGCTCGATCACGTGACGCGGGCAGGCTTTGACGCAGGCGCCACAGGCCGTACACTTCTCGGCGTCCACCTCGGCCAGACCCGTCTCGGGGTTGACGCGGATGGCGTCGAAGGCGCAGGCCTCCACGCAGTCGCCGTAACCTAAGCAACCGAAGGCACAGGCCGTCTCGCCCACATAGAGCGACGAGGCTACGGCACACGACTGCGCGCCGTTCCACGTGTTGGTGCGGGGGCGTTTTTCGCACGTGCCGCCGCAGCGTACCGTGGCCACCTGAGGCTCCTTCTCGGGGGCCGACTTGCCCAGATACGAGGCGATCTTCTTCATACAGTCGCCACCGCCCACGGGACAATACAACGACGCGATGTCGTCACGCTTGACGAGCGCTTCGGCCATCGCGCGGCAACCGGCGAAGCCGCAGCCGCCGCAGTTCGCACCGGGCAGCATCTTCTCCACCTCGTCGATTCGCGGGTCTTCTTCGACACGGAATTTCTGCGCTACGAAGTAGAGCACCACGGCAGCGATGACACCGATCGCGCAGAGCGTTCCGATTGTGTAAAGTAAAATGTCCATAAATGATTTGAGTTATTGTTTAGTTATTGTAAATCGAATGTTCCGTTCGATGCGGCCCCGGACGAGCCAGACACCTATATAATATAGGGCGACTGCGCCGATCCCGACTAACGCCGACACCCCTTCGTTCCACCCGGCAACGCCCGTTCCCAGCACGATAGCCGCCACCAGCACCACCAGTGCGCCGACGTAGCCGATCGCCACGGCCGTCAGCCCCGCCGTACGCGAAACCGAGACCAGAACCTGCTCGCCGACCCGGTAAGAGGCGGCATCGGCCGTCGGCACGACCACCTGTTTGTCCTGACTCTCGCCCATACCGCACGCCTCGCGCGCACGGCACTGTGCGCAGGCGCCCGACGAGACGATCCGGACTGTCACCTCCGTCGCCGAGACTTGCTCAACCGTGCCTGTATGTTCGATACGTTCCACGCAGTCAATGGATTAGTCCCCGTATTTGTTGGTCAGAGGCATCAGCCGCTCGTGGCCGAAGGCGCACGACGAAAGACGCAGGACGGGCGGGAACTGCGACCGTTTCTTTTCATTGTGCATGATCATCCGGTGGATCTGCTCCACCACTTTGCCGTCAAAACCCGCATTGATGATCTCCTCGCGGTGCTGTCCCTCTTCGATCATTCGGTAGAGGATGGCATCGACCACCTCGTACGTGGGCAGCAGGTCGGAGTCCTTTTGGTTGGGCCGGAGTTCCGACGAAGGCTCCTTCTGGAGGATCGATTCGGGGATCGGGTTGCCCTGGATGCGGTTGATATAGCGTGCCAGGTCGTACATTTCGCTCTTGTAGAGGTCGCCCGTGACGCTGAACGCACCCGCCGTATCGCCGTACAGGGTGCACCAGCCCAGCGCGTTTTCGCTCTTGTTCGACGAGTTCAGCAGGATGTGGCCCCGCTTGTTCTGCAACGCCATCAGCAGCACCGTGCGGATTCGCGACTGGATGTTCTCCTCCGTGGCGTCGAATTCGCTGCCTCCGATGATGGGGTAGAGCGTGGCGAGCGTCGTGTCGTAGATCTTGGTGATGGGGATCACGTCGTACTTGATCTTGAGGTTTTGGGCCAGCTGCTCGGCGTCGGGCACCGAGGTGTCGGACGAGAAGTGCGAGGGCATCAGCAGCGCATGCACATTGTCCTTGCCTAATGCCGCCGCGGCCAGCGCCGTCACGACGGCCGAGTCGATACCGCCCGAGAGTCCTACGGCGGCCTTCGTGTAGCCGTTTTTGTGGAAGAAATCCCGCAGGCCGAGACACGCCGCCTCGTAGATGATGCGCGTGCGGTCTGTGTTGGCATAGGGCAGGGGTACGGCGGGCATATCGGCATCGAGGTCGACCACGCCGTAATCTTCGGCGAAACTCTTCAAAAAGAGGATCGGTTCGCCCTTGCGGTTCAGCACCCCCGACGTACCGTCGTAGACGATCTCCGTGGAGCCGCCCACCTGGTTGACGATGACGACGTTTTTCTCCTCGACGTAGGCCTTGTTCCGGAGTGTTTCCAGACGGCGGCTCATCCGGCCTTTGCCGTAACGGCGGGCGTTGATGTTGATGATCGTGCCGACCGAGGCATCGAAGCTGTTCGGCAGGCGCATATCGTCACCCACCACGACGGCCAGCTGGCGGCCCTTGACGGTGATGTATTCGAACCCTTTCGAGGGGACCAGGAAACCCATTTCGCGGCGCTGGTTGATGGTTTTCTTGCCGATGTAGCGCACGACGGTCCCGTTTTCGATGATGGCGGCGGCGCTGATGGCACCCTCGGCCGTCAGTACGGGCGAACCGACGATGGCGGCGATGCCGGTGCAGTGGCGGGCGATGCGGGTAAGGGCCTCTTCGCAGAGCTCCAAAAAGGTGGTTTTGCGCAACAGGTCGAAGGCGGGGGTTCCGCTGATGGCCTGCTCGGCGAAGACGATCAGATCGATACCTTCGGCCTGTGCCCGTTCGACCGATTCGATGATTTTGGCGGTGTTTCCTTCGATATCACCGACCGTATAGTTGAGTTGTGCTAATGCAATCTTCATCCTGTCCGATTTCGGCTTATGCCATTATTTTCCGGCAAAAATAGCTATATTTTCATTAACGAGGAAACTTTTCGCCTGTTAAATTATTAACAGTACGATATTTAGTGGGTACGTGGCGTAAGGGGGCGCCGCGGACGTCGCCTGAACCCGTGGCCGGGTCGCTCGAACTGTGGGCAGGGTGGTGCTGCGAAGCCCTGCAGCCGCGTTGCTGCCATTCCGCGATCCCCGCGCGGTCTTGCGCTCTCTTCTTACGGTCTTGGCGCCCTCTTGTGCCGCATGATGTTTTTTTTGAGTAAAACAGGCGGCAATTTGCGAAAAAAGACGTAAATTTGAAGCCTGAATGTGTGCTTGAGAACATTAAAAGAAGTTTAACCACAAATACAGCAAACTATGAAAGATGCTATTGCAATTCTCACGGGTGGCGGTCCCGCTCCCGGTATGAACACCGTCGTGGGCAGCGTTGCCAAGACTTTCCTGCGCAAGGGCTACCGTGTGGTAGGTCTGCACGAGGGTTATTCGGGTCTGTTCAACCCCGCTCCCCGCACCGTGGATATCGACTACAAGATGGCCGACGGTATCTTCAACCAGGGCGGATCGTTCCTGCAGATGAGCCGTTTCAAGCCGACGGACAAGGATTTCGAGGAGAATTTCAACCTCAAGTTCTTCACCGAAAACAACATCAAGCTGCTGGTTACCGTCGGCGGCGACGATACCGCCTCAACCGCCAACCGGATCGCCAAGTTCCTGGAGGCCAAGAAGTATCCTATCGCCAACATCCATGTCCCCAAGACCATCGACAACGACCTGCCTCTGCCCGACGGCACGCCGACGTTCGGTTATGAGTCGGCCAAGGACAAGGGTGCCGTGATCGCCCGCGCCGTCTACGTCGACGCCCGCACGAGCGGCAACTGGTT
>CAZHMX010000132.1:0-4553 GCA_964533725.1 uncultured Alistipes sp.
GGGCCCAGCCGGACGGGCGAACCCGAACAATATGTTTTCTTGCGGGTGTGTATATTTTTTCTCCCGTGGCGGCGTGGCGTTGCAAACGCCCGCCCCACGGGAGAAAAAATATACACACCCGCAAGAAAACATGGACCGGGGAGCGCCGCGCGGCAAGGGGCGGGGTCCCGATCCCGCCCCGACGAGCGCAGTCGTGTCTATTTCAGGTCTCCGGCGGTGATCAGCCGGCAGATAAGGGCGCGGGCGCGGTGAATTTGTGTCTTGACGGTGCCGAGGGGCAGTTGCAGCCGCTGGGCGATCTCTTCATAGGAGTATTCGTCGAAGAAACGCTGCTCGATCAGTCGGCGATAGTTGGGCGGCAGAAGTTCCAGATAATGCTCGATCTGGGTGCGCTGCTGCTCGCTGATGACGCGCTCTTCGGGGGTCGGGGCCGTGGATACGGGGACTGTAAAACGCTCGTCGATAGGCATATCCTCCTGACGCTTGCGACAAAAGTCGATAAACGTGTTGCGCGCGATGGTGTAGATCCACTGGCCGAAGGTGTAGGCGGCGTTGTAACGGTGGATGTTGATGTAAACCTTGATAAAGGTCTCCTGCAACAGGTCGTCGGCATCTTCGGTGTTGCCCGTGCGCTGAATGAAGAGCCGGCGGATGGCCTCGCGGTAGCGGTCGAAGAGGTAGTCGAAGGCCCGGTTGTCGCCCGACACCACCAAACGCGCCAGTTCACGGTCCTCTGCGACGATGTAGTCGTCTATCTCCATATGCGGTTGTCTTTTCGTGTCAGCAGGATCCCCATGATGCAGGACTCCGCGAGGCTGAAAAGGTCGTAAAGATAGAATTTAAGCCACATGCCCCGCTCGCCCAGACGACGAGCCACGCGCCGAACCTCGATGACGGCGACAATATAACGCAACAGCAGAGCGCCGAGGGCGGCCAGTTTATACTCCGCGGGCAGGAAGATCAGGGCGCAGAGCACCGAGGCGAAGAAGAGCAGCCGGCTGCCGCACTCCCAACTGATGAAGTTGCGCGCTGCGGAGGGGTAGAATGAGGTGATCGAACCGTAAAACCGCCGCATGTTGAACCACCAGCTCCAGCCGCCCCAGCAACGTTCGTAGAGCAGGGCGCCGGGGGCGATGACGACTACCGTATTGTCGGGTGTGGCGATCTGTTGCACGAAGAGGTCGTCTTCGCCGATGGTCTTGTCGAGATGACCGAAACCGTTGACTTCGAAGTATTTGCTCTTCACCAGACCGATGGCGTGACGCACCCCGCGATAGGGGCGGTGCGCAATGGCGGACGAGATCCAGAGGGCCGAGCCGAGCATTCGCGACATCCGCATCAGATAACGTGCAAGCCCTTTGCCGGGTTCGATGCCGCAGTAGCCCAGGACGACCTCGCCGCGCGTGAACCCTTTGGCCATCAGGGAGACCCAGCGCTCGGAGGCGGGGTAGGCGTCGGTCGTGGAGAAGATCACGTGGTCGTAATGTGCCCCTTTGATGCCCACGTTGAGGGCGGTCTTTACGGTGATGGGATAGTGGGGGTTGTACTCGATTTTAGTGGTCGACAGGTGGGGGAAGGCGTGGCTGAGCTGGCGCAGGTCGTCGTAGAAATCCTTGTCGCTGCCCACATAGACGATCACGATCTCGTAGTCGACGCCGGTCTGGGCCATCAGCCGGGGCAGCTGGTCCTCGAGAAAGGCGTTGTTTTCGCCGAACATCGGGATGATGACGGAGACGGGCGGGGCCTGCTTGAGGCGTTCCTGACGCTTGATAATGCGGTAGTTGGGGATGCTGCCGAAGCGGACGATGTAGTAGTATAGTTGCACGGCGAGCGTCAGCAGGATGACGACCGCCAGGGCCAGACCCTCCCGGCCGTAGTGGAGAATAAACTGTTCGAAAAAGTTCATATGCGGATCATATCGTTTTGCAAAGATACTAAAAGGCACGCGGATAAAAAATGAATTTTTTCATTTTTTTGTTCGTCGTGCGGTAAAAAATGACCGGTCCGGTTTCCCGTCCGTTCATGGCGCGAATCGTTTGCGGCGACAATCCTTGTCGCTAATCCTTTGTCGCAGATTATCTGACGGCGGCGCCTCCTTGCTCACCCCTCCCCGTTGTCAGGAGAACCGAACGATGTCGATCACCCGTCCGTAGAGGTCGTACTCCTCGGCGGCGGTCAGCTCCACGTTGTAGACCGATCCGCGGCGCAGCCGTCGCTCGGACGCCGGGATCAAAATCTCCTGGTCGACCTCGGGCGAGTCGTAGACCGTGCGGCCGACGTAAAAGTCGCCCTCGCGGCGGTCGATGATCACTTCGACCCGGGTGCCGACGGCGCGGGCGTTGCGATCCAGCGATATTTGGCTCTGTATCCGCATGATACGTTCGGCACGCTGCTCCTTGACCTGCGGCGGCACATCGTCGCGGAGCTCGGTGGCGGAGTAGGTTCCCTCCTCCTCGGAGTAGGGAAAGACGCCCAGGCGGTCGAATTTTATGTCGCGCACGAACTGGCAGAGCTCCTCGAAATCCTGCTCCGTCTCGCCCGGATAACCGACCAGAAGGGTGGTGCGCAGGGCGATGTCGGGAATAGCACTCCGCAGCCGCCCGATCAGTTGCAGCGCCTCGGCCTTGGTGTGGCGCCGTTTCATTGCGTGAAGCTGCGCATCCGAAATGTGCTGGAACGGGATGTCGAGATAGGGGCAGATCTTGGGTTCCGCAGCCATCACGTCGATCACCTCCTGCGGGAATCCCGTGGGATAGGCGTAATGGAGGCGGATCCAGCGCAGCTTCTTGATCCGGCAGAGCGCACGCAGCAGATCGGCCAACCGGCGACGGCCGTAGAGGTCGACGCCGTAGTAGGTGGTGTCCTGGGCGATGACGATCAGTTCGCGTACGCCGCTGTCGGCCAGTCGTTTGGCTTCTTCTATCAGCTCCTCCATCGGCACCGAGCGGTGTCCGCCGCGAATCAGGGGGATGGCGCAGTAGCCGCATTTCCAGTCGCACCCTTCGGAGATCTTCAGATAGGCATAGTGTTTCGGGGTGGTCAGGCACCGGGCCGTGGCCGGCGCCGCACACGGTTTGACCTTCAGCGCCTCCAAGATACCCTCCCACGTGCGGGCCCCGAAAAAGTCGTCCACCTCGGGGATCTCGGCGCGCAGTTCGTCCGCGTAACGCTCCGAGAGACATCCTATGACGAACAGTTTGCGGATGCTGCCTGCGCGTTTGGCGCTTACGGCCTCCAATATCGTGTCGATCGACTGCTCCTTGGCGTCGCCGATGAATCCGCAGGTGTTGATAACCAGCGCATAGATGTTGTCGTCCACCGGTTCGTCGTCGAAGCGGACCTCGTAGCCGGCCGCCTCGATCTGGGCCATCAGGTGTTCCGAATCGACCGTATTTTTCGAGCAGCCGAGCGTGATGACCTTGATGATTCTCTTGCGTCGCATCCTTTACTCCGCTTGGGCGCCGAAGAGCGCGTCGACAAACTCATGACGGTCGAAGATCCGCAGCTGGTCGATCCCCTCGCCTACGCCGATATAACGCACCGGAATATGGAAACGGTCGCTGATGCCGATCACGACACCGCCCTTGGCCGTGCCGTCCAGCTTGGTGATGGTCAGCGAGGTCACCTTGGTCGCCTGCGTGAACTGCTTGGCCTGTTCGAAGGCATTCTGACCCGTCGATCCGTCCAGCACCAGCATCACTTCGTGCGGTGCCGAGGGGATGACCTTGGCCATCACGTTGCGGATCTTCGTCAGCTCGTTCATCAGCCCGATTTTGTTGTGGAGGCGTCCCGCCGTGTCGATCAGAACCACGTCGGCACCGTTCGCCACGGCCGATTTCAGGGTGTCGTAGGCCACCGAGGCGGGGTCGGATCCCATCTCCTGCCGGATCATTGTCGCCCCCGCACGTTCGGCCCACACCGCCAGCTGGTCGATGGCCGCCGCGCGGAACGTATCCGCCGCACCGATATAGACCTTGCGCCCGGCCTTCACCAGTTGTGCCGCCAGCTTGCCGATCGTCGTGGTCTTGCCCGCACCGTTGACGCCCACGACCATCAGCACATAGGGGGTGCCCTCCGTGACCTCGATACCGAAATCCTCCGTCGAGCGGTGCGACTCCTCCATCAGCTGGGCCACCTCGTCGCGCAGAATCCGCTGCAACTCCGCGGAGTTCATATATTTGTCGCGCGCGATACGCGCCTCGATCCCCTCGATGATCTTCACGGTGGTCTCCACGCCCACGTCCGAGGTGATCAGCACCTCTTCCAGGTTGTCCAGCACCTGGGCGTCGACCGTCGACCGTCCCGCGATGGCCCGTGCCAGTTTCGAGAAGAGTCCGGTTTTGGTCTTCTCCAATCCGGCCTCGATATCCTTGCGCTGCGCCTCCGTTTCGGCCGCAGGGGTCTGTTTTTTCTTGAATAAATCGAAAAATCCCATAGCTTTGCTTTTATTCCGCAAAGTTAGTTATTTTTCCCGTATTCATGGCGTTGTGGTGAAAATTTCTTGATACGACTGCGCTCGTCGGGGCGGGATAGGACCCCGCCCCTTGCCGCGC
>CAZHMX010000133.1:0-4447 GCA_964533725.1 uncultured Alistipes sp.
GCAGATCGAACCCGGGCCGATGCCCACCTTCACACCGTCGGCACCCGCCTTGATGAGGTATTCGGCCGCCTCGCCCGTGGCGATATTGCCCACGACCACATCCAGACCGGGGTAGGTGGCCTTGATGGTCTTCAGCAGGTTGACGATATTGGCCGAGTGACCGTGCGCCGAATCCAGAACCACGGCGTCGACATCCTCCTCGACCAGCGCGCGCACGCGGTCCATGGCGTCGGGCGTCACACCCACGCCGGCAGCCACGCGCAGACGGCCTTTGGCGTCCTTGCAGGCCATCGGATGGTCCTGCACCTTGGTGATATCCTTGTAGGTGATCAGGCCGACCAGTTTGCCCTCGTTGTCCACCACGGGCAGTTTCTCGATCTTGTTGTCGAGCAGCACCTCGGCGGCGTGCGACAGCTCGGGGTTGTGGGTGGTAATCAGCCGGTCGCCCGGGGTCATCACCTCGTCGATGCGGCGGTTCATGTCGCGCTGGAAACGGAGGTCGCGGTTCGTGACGATACCCACCAGCCGTTGGTCGGCATCGACGACGGGAATACCGCCGATGTGGTTCTCCTTCATCAGCAGCAGGGCATCGCCGACGGTATGGTCGCGCGAGATGGTCACGGGGTTGTAGATCATTCCGTTTTCGGCGCGTTTGACCTTGCGCACCTGTGCGGCCTGCTCGGCGATCGACATATTCTTGTGGATGACGCCGATACCGCCTTCACGGGCCAGCGCGATAGCCAGCGGAGCCTCGGTGACGGTGTCCATGGCGGCCGAGACGATGGGGATGTTAAGCGTGATGTTTCTTGAAAAACGCGAACGAAGACTCACTTCGCGCGGCAACACTTCCGAATAGGCAGGCACCAACAGAACGTCGTCGAACGTAAGACCCTCTGTTTGCACCCTCTCCTCAATAAATGACATAATTTGTTAGGATTTAGTTGCCCGCAAAGATAAGGCTTTTTTGGCAGACCGGCAACTTTAAGCCGGTTTTTTTACGATATGGCGCGAAATTTTGCAGAATGGGAGGGAAAACGGGAGGTACAGAGGGGTCGGAGATTCGACCGCAGCGGCAAAAACCCCCGACGGCTGATCTGCAACCGCACCGTCGGGGGAGGGGAGAACCGGCCGGCACCGGTCCGTACAACAGGCCGACATCCGAACCGATACCGATCGATAACAGCCGGCACAATCGACAACCGCCGGCAACCGATCAATATTGCTCCTTCTCGTTGGGGAAGTCGCAGCGTTTGACGTCGTCGATATAGTGGCCGACGGCCTCGGTCATCACCGTGTGCAGGTCGGCATAGCGGCGCAGGAAACGGGGTGAGAAACCCTTGTTGATCCCCAGCATGTCGTGCACCACCAAAACCTGGCCGTCCGTCGCTCCGCCCGCGCCGATGCCGATCGTGGGGATGGCGACCTCGCGCGTCACCCGCTCGGCCAGCGCCGCGGGAATCTTCTCCAGCACCAGGCCGAAGCAACCCGCGTCGCTCAGCAGACGGGCGTCGCGGAGCAGTTTTTCGGCCTCGGCCTCCTCGCGGGCCCGCACGCTGTAGGTGCCGAACTTGTGGATCGACTGCGGCGTCAGGCCCAGATGTCCCATCACCGGAATACCGGCCGACAGGATCCGCTGGATCGACTCCAGGATCTCCTCGCCGCCCTCGATCTTGACGGCGTCGGCTTCGGTCTCCTTCATGATGCGGACGGCCGAATCGACGGCTAATTTCGAGTTGCCCTGATAGGTGCCGAACGGCATGTCGACAACCACCAAGGCGCGGTTGACGCCACGCACGACCGACCGGGCGTGATAGATCATCATATCGAGCGTAATAGGGAGCGTGGTCTCGTAACCCGCCATCACGTTGGCCGCCGAGTCGCCGACCAGAATGACGTCGATGCCTGCCGCATCGACAATGCGGGCCATCGAATAGTCATACGCAGTGAGCATGGCGATCTTCTCGCCGCGCTGCTTCATTTCAGCCAGGCGGTAAGTCGTCACCGCGCGAACTGTACTTTCTACCGACATAATCCGTATATTTATATATAAGTGTAAAAGTTATCTCCTGCCGATTTGCGCGAAGAAGTGCCACAGCACGACACCGCCCGAAACCGAGACGTTGAGCGAGTGTTTGGTACCCACCTGCGGGATCTCGACTGCGCCGTCGCACAGGTCGACCGCCTGCTGACCGACCCCCGCGACCTCGTTGCCGAAGACCAGCGCATAGCGTCCGGAGGCCTCGCAACGGAACGACTCCAGCGACACCGAACCTTCGACCTGTTCGACGGCCAGGATGCGGTAACCCTCTGCGCGCAAGGCGTTTATGCACGCCTCGGTGGTGGGGTAGTGCTGCCATTCGACCGTCGTTTCGGCACCCAGGGCGCTCTTGTGGATCTCGCGCTGCGGGGGTACGGCCGTGATGCCGCACAAGCAGATGCGCTCCACGCCGAAAGCATCGCCCGTGCGGAAAAAGGCACCGACATTCTGCGCCGACCGCACGTTGTCCAGCACCACTGTCAGGGCCATCTTCGGCTGCCGCGCGAACTCCTCGGCCGTGGGCCGTCCCAACTCCTCGTTCAGTATCTTTCTCATCTCGTGCAACGTGTAAAAAATCGTCTCTAAACTCCGTTTTTCGGCGCAAATGTAATCAATTCCGAATATTTTAACTACTTTTGGGGTGTTTTTTTCAAAATATATATCCATCATGACTCGCAAACTTACCCTCTCGCTGCTCGTCGCGGCCCTCGCGCTCTGCCCCGCGGCAGCACAGACCGACGACACCACGTGCAGCGACATGCTGCCCGTGCGCGACGGACAGACCCTCCGGCCCCACAACGCGCGGTTCTTCATCGGCGCCGACTTCGACACCTTCTTCGACAACCGCGAATACAAGGAAATGGGCGGCTTTTCGCCCTCGTGCACCTATTTCAGCTCGACCCTGGTGGCCTACGGCGGTTTGCAGTGGGACGAACGCAACTCGATCGCCGTGGGAATCGATCTGACCCAGGATTTCGGCGACGGGGCCAAGTTCCTCACCGACGTCAAACCCGTATTTTTCTATTCGTTCCGCTCGCCGCGCGTACTGGCCTCGGCGGGCATCATCCCCAACGCGCAATATCTGGGGCGGTTCCCGGAGCTGTTTTTCGACAATTCGGAGTGGTTCTACGACAACAAGATCGCGGGCGTGTTGAGCCATTACCGCGGTCAGAGCGGCTTCGTGGAGTTCTCCATCGACTGGAAAGGGATGCAGTCCCCGAAGATCCGCGAGCGCTTCCGCATCCTCACCGACGGCGAATGGCGCAAGGGAGCTTTTTACGGCGGCTACATTTTCTCGATGCTCCACATGGCCAACAGCGCGGACCCCGAGATCCAGGAAGGGGTGGTGGAAAACCTCACCGCCAATCCCTATGTCGGATTCCGCAGCGGCAGAAAGTGGCATTTCGACGTGCGGGCGGGTTTCGTGCAGAGCATCCAGCGCGACCGCAAAGCCGACAAGAGCTACCGTCCCGCGGGCGGCGAGCTGACACTCTCGGTGGAACGCTGGGGACTGCAGCTCTCGAACAGCCTCTATTACGGTGGCAACCAGATGCCCATGTACGCACAATACGGCACGCTGGTCTACTCGGGTTCGCCCTTCTACGCGACCACCGAGAAGCTCTACAACCGCACCGCCGTCGAGTTCAACCGCCGCTTCTTCAACGACACGGTGGGCATCCGCGCCGGCATCATCCTCCACTACGACGGCGTGGGGATGGGCACCCAGCAACTCCTGCAGGTGGATGTCCGCCTGCAAAAGTGTTTCGAAAAGCGGCGCTAAACGTATAAGATAAGAAAATAATCGTTAAATTTGCGGCCAAATAAATTATCTATGGCAACTACCAACGAAGCACCCGAAAAGGAGAAATCGGTCAATTTTCTCGAGGAGATCATCCAGGATTCCATCGCCAAGGGCGACGCACGCGTTCAAACCCGCTTCCCGCCCGAACCCAACGGCTATCTCCACATCGGTCACGCCAAGAGCATCTGCATCAACTTCGGTCTGGCCAAGAAATACGGCGGCCTCTGCAACCTGCGTTTCGACGACACCAACCCCGTCAAGGAGGACACCGAATATGTCGATTCGATCAAACGCGACATCGAGTGGTTAGGATTCCACTGGGCCGCGGAGTATTACGCCTCCGACTATTTCGACCAGCTGTACGACTGGGCCGTGGAGCTGATCAAGCGCGGTCTGGCCTATGTCGACGACCAGACCCAGGAGCAGATCCGCGAAAACCGCGGTACGGTCTCCGTCCCGGGTGTCGAGTCGCCGTGGCGGAACCGTTCGGTCGAGGAGAACCTCGACCTGTTCGCACGCATGCGTGCGGGCGAGTTCAAGGACGGCTCGCGCGTGCTGCGGGCCAAAATCGATATGGCACACCCCAACATGCTCTTCCGCGACCCGAT
>CAZHMX010000134.1:0-4379 GCA_964533725.1 uncultured Alistipes sp.
TATATTGTTCGGGTTTGCCCGTCCGGCTGGGCCCGACCACGGGCCCAAAGAGGACAGTCGCGTCATTACGGGTCTCAAGAGCCGTGGTAAGACGTGCACCCTGACGCGGGGATCAATGGGCTTCGAGCCAGTTGCGGCCGAGGCCCCAGTCGGCGTCGAGGCGGATTTTGAGGTGGGCGGCGCCCTCCATTTCTTCGGTGACGATGCGGATCACGCGGTCTTGTTCTTCGGGGAAGAGGTCGATGACGACTTCGTCGTGGACCTGGAGGATCATGGCGGAGCGGATCTGTTCTTCGCGGAAGCGGCGGGCGATGCCGATCATGGCGAGTTTCATGATGTCGGCGGCGCTGCCCTGGATGGGGGCGTTTACGGCGTTGCGCTCGGCCAGGCCGCGGGCCACGGCGTTTTGCGAGGTGATGTCGTTCAGATAGCGGCGACGGCCGAAGATGGTTGACACATAGTGGTTTTCGCGAGCTTCGGCCACCACGCGCTCCATGTAGTCGCGCACGCCGGGATAGGAGCGGAAATAGTCGTCGATCAATGCGCGGGCCTCGGCGCGGGGGATCTCCAGACGCTGGGCGAGGCCGAAGGCGGAGATGCCGTAGATAATGCCGAAGTTGGCGGTTTTGGCGCGGCGGCGCTCCTCGGGGAGGACCTCTTCGGGACGTTTGTCGAAGAGCCGGGCGGCGGTGGCGGTGTGGATATCCTCGCCGGCGGCGAAGGCGTGGAGCAGGGACTCGTCGCCGCTCAGGTGGGCCATCAGACGCAGCTC
Source organism: uncultured Alistipes sp. (assembly GCA_964533725.1). Taxonomy (GTDB): domain Bacteria; phylum Bacteroidota; class Bacteroidia; order Bacteroidales; family Rikenellaceae; genus Alistipes. The sequence goes on from CAZHMX010000134.1 coordinate 773, forward strand.
CACCTGACTGTAGTCGACCGACAGCAGCAGCCGGTCGGGCGACGAGGGGATGAAGGCGGCGCGGATCGGGCGGCCCAGCTCGTCGCGGATGGGGATGTTCTGCAGGTTGGGATTGGTCGACGAGAGCCGTCCGGTGGCGGTAACGGCCTGGTTGTAGGAGGTGTGTATGCGACCGGTGACGGGATTCACCAGCTGCGGCAGCGCCTCCACGTAGGTCGACAGCAGCTTCTTGACGCCGCGATACGACAGGATCAGGTCGACGATGGGGTGTTTGTGGGCAAACGTCTGAAGATACTCCTCCTCGGTCGAGAACTGTTTCGTGCGGGTCATCTTGGGCTTCTCCGCGATCCGCATCTTCCCGAAGAGCAACTCGCCCAACTGTCGGGAGGAGTTGATGTTCAGGTTCGGTTCGCCGGCCATCGCGAGGATCTCGCGCTCCAGTTCGGCGAGTTTGAGGTTGAGCGTCCGGGCATAATCGTCGAGCGTGGCGGTGTCGATCCTCACCCCTTCGGTCTCCATGGCCGCCAGCACGCGGATCATCGGCTCCTCGATCCGGAAATAGAGCTCCGCCAGACCCGCCGCCTCGACCATCGGATAGAGCACCTCCTTGAGCCGCAGCGTCACGTCGGCATCCTCGGCGGCGTATTCGGCCACACGGGCGACAGCCACCTGCGACATGCTCAACTGCCGGGTACCCTTGCCGATAAGCGTCTCGATGGAGATGGGCCGATAGTGCAGATACCGCTCTGCGAGGGCGTCCATGTTGTGGCGCGACTCGGGGTCGAGCAGGTAGTGGAGGATCATCGTGTCGATCAGCCGCCCGCGCACCTCGATCCCGATGTGCTGCAACACCATGCAGTCGAATTTCAGGTTCTGCCCGACCTTGTCGATCTGCGCATCCTCGAACAGCGGGCGCAGGATCTCGGCAAAACAGGCTGTATTCTGCCGGTTGAAAGCCACATACCACGCCTCGAAAGGCCGCACGGACAACGACAGCCCCACGATGCGGTCGCGGAAGAGATCCAGCCCGCTCGTCTCGGTGTCGAAGCAGACGAGCGGCTCCCGCCGCAGCCGTCCGACCAGCGCCTCCAGCGCTCCGGCCTCCTCCACCAGGTGATAGGTATGGGGCGTGGTGGCCGCCGTAGCCGGCGCCGTTTCGGCCGCCTGCGCCGATTCGGCGGGGGAGGGGGCAGAGGAGGATCCGGCCGGAGATTCGGCCGGGGATTCGGCCGGGGATTCGGCCGGGGAGCCGGCAGCCGGACCGAAGAGCGAACCGGAGGCCGAAGCAGCCGTCCCCGCAGCCGGAGCGCCGTTTCCGGCTGTCGGAGCACCTTCGGCGGGCAGATCGGCGAACAGATCGCCCTGGTCCTGCAAACGGGCCTTGCGGGCGGCGGCCGACTTGGCCCGCGCCATCTCGGCCAACTGGGTCTGGGCCGCCTGCACGGGACGGTCGGGCATCGGTTCGGGCGGCGTCAGGTTCGTGGGATCGGCCCAGAAGGCCTTGAACCCCAGCTCGCCGAAGAGCGCCCTCAACGCGTCGATATGGGGCCCGCAGACGGCCAGCTCCTCGGGCCGGAACTCGATCGGAGCGTCCAGCCGTATGGAGGTCAGCGCCTTGGCCAGCCGCAACTTGTCGCTCCACGCCGCGATATTCTCGCCCTGGCGCCCTTTGATCTCGCCCACGTGGTCGAGCAGATTCTCGACCGTGCCCCACTGCCGGACCAGTTTGCAGGCGCTCTTTTCGCCGATACCCGGCACCCCGGGGATGTTGTCCGAAGCGTCGCCCCACAGGGCCAGGATGTCGCGCACCAGCACCGGTTCGTCGATGCCGTATTTCTCGCGAATCGCCTCGCGGTCGACGATCTCTATGCGGTCGCCCTTCTGCCGGTAGATGCGGCGGCGCTCCCCGACCAGCTGTCCGTAGTCCTTGTCGGGCGTCACCATATAGACGTCGTAACCCTCCGCCGAGGCCTTGTGTGCGAGCGTGCCGATCACGTCGTCGGCCTCGTAGCCCTCCACCTCGAGGATCGGGATGCACATGGCCTCCAGCAACCGTTTGATGTAGGGAACCGAGAGGATGATATCCTCGGGCGTCTCGAGCCGGTTGGCCTTGTATTCGGGCAGCAGCTCCTTGCGGAAGGTGCAGCCGCCCTTGGGGTCGAAGGCGACGCCGAGCAGGTCGGGTTTTTCGCGGGCGAGGATGTCGCGCAGGAACTTGGTAAACCCGAAGACTACCGACGTATTCATCCCCGACGGGCTGCGCATAGGCCGGCCGATAAAGGCATAATAATATTTGAAGATCAACGCATAGGCATCGATCAAAAAGAGTTTTTTCATCGTTTTCCCGTTTTAACACCCAAAATTAGCGGTTATCTTGCGAAATTCAAAATTTTTTCCTCGCCTCGTCCCGCGATTCGCTCCGTCGCCTGTCGTAAATGGCGGAAAAATTGCTCTTTTACGGCGATAATGATTACCTTTGTGCCCAAAACCAACATCGCGTTCATTATGGAAAAAGTCATCGTGGGCATCGGCGAGATCCTCTGGGACCTGCTGCCCGAAGGCAAAAAACTCGGCGGAGCACCGGCCAACTTCGCCTGGCATATCGGCCGCTTCGGATTCCGCAGCTGCGTCGTCAGCGCCGTCGGCAACGACCCCGCAGGCGACCGGATCATCGACCGGCTCGACGATATGGGGCTCCCCCGGCTGATCGAACGCGTCCCCTTCCCGACCGGAACCGTGGAGGTGACGCTCGACAACGCCGGCATACCCCAATATCGGATCAAAGAACAGGTCGCCTGGGACAACATCCCCTGCACCGACCGGCTCGACGCCCTCGCCCGCCGCACGCAGGCCCTCTCCTTCGGTTCGCTCGCCCAGCGCTCCGAGCGCTCGCGCCAGACCATCAACCGTTTCATCGACTCGATACCCGAAGAGAATCACGCACTGAAAGTCTTCGACGTCAACCTCCGTCAGGATTTCTTCGGCCGACAGCTGCTCCACGACTCGATGTGCAAGTGCAACATCCTTAAAATCAACGATGAAGAGTTGGATATCGTCGCCCCCATGATGGCGCTCCCGGATGCCGGGCCGCAAGAGCGCTGCCGGCAGCTGCTGGACCGCTATCAGCTCGACGCCCTGATCCTCACCTGCGGCGTCCGCGGCTCCTACGTCTTCACCCCGCAGGACCTCTCCTTCCTGCCTACACCCCAGGTCAAAGTCGTCGACACCGTAGGCGCCGGCGACTCGTTCACCGCCGCCTTCATAGCCGCCCTGCTCCGCGGCCAGACCATCCCCGAAGCCCACCAGCTCGCCGTCAAGGTCTCCGCCTTCGTCTGCACCCAGCCCGGCGCCACCCCCACACTGCCCGACAACCTCACCACCCGCTAAAACAACCGACCCCCGGCCTCCGTCACGACGAGCCGGATCACTGGGCGCGGGGAGCAGACGCTATCTTGATACGACTGCGCTCGTCGGGGCGGGATCGGGACCCCACCCCTTGCCGCGCGGCGATCCCCGGTCCGTGTTTTTACTGCGGGTGAAATGGCCCCCTCCCTGGGCAGGGGGCGATGTCGATATGGAAGATGCCTGAGTCGACCGGAAACCCGAT
>CAZHMX010000135.1:0-4287 GCA_964533725.1 uncultured Alistipes sp.
GGGAGCGCCCGCGCGGCAAGGGGCGGGGTCCCGATCCCGCCCCGACGAGCGCAACCGCGTGCCTATCGCGCCGGCGAATAGACCAGATCGGCAGCCTCGCGACCGTCGGGAGTAGTGAATGCCACCGTAAACATCCACTTCACCAGACGGACGTCGGGTGTGGTAAATTCGCCGACGGGAAGTTTTATGAACACCTTGTTCCAACCCTTGCGAAGCGTTACGGGGAGCGGTTCGCGGGCGGCAAAATTCTCGTTGCCGAGAGGTATTTCGTTGTCTTTAGTGCGGTGGGTGGCGCTCCAAACGGGAGGGAGGATCTCGCAATCGTTGATCCACAGACGACTGCCGCGCGTGTCCCAACAGCCCGCTGCGGGAGCCAGGTCGGGTTCCGAACGGCTGTAGTTCTGGAACTCGGCCTGAAGACCGACCGTTTGATCTCGATCCGAATAGACCCACGTCCAGGCATAGGCGGTGTGGTTGGGTTCGGGATCGGGATAGAGCGCGTGCACTAACTTGCCCCACACGTGGCGGAGATAGACGGCGGCACCGGCGACAAGGTGAACGCCATAGGTCCGGCCCTCGCAGGTATATTGTTCACGCAGGCCCTCGGTCTCGGGCGGGAGGATCCGCGCAAGGTCGCCGCCGTTGGGGAAAGGATCCGTGACGTGCCAGCGAATATGGGTCTGACGCACATAGGGAACGGGACAGCCGGCCAGCGTGCGGCACTTGTGCCACAAAAGGCGGCGTTCGAAATCGGCATAGGCGGCAAAAGCGGGCGAACCGACCGCCGGGAGATTGACGCCGATTTCGTCGAAGTAACCGTCGCCACCGCCGCACCACGTACGTTCGGCCAGGGCCAGGGCGGCGGCGTAGAGGTTGTTCTGGGCGATATTCTGCTCTTCGTCAGCTACATAGCGGTCGTTCCACAACGCAATTTCGGCACCGATGACCTGACCGTCCGACTCCGCGCGGCCGCAGACGTTGGAACGGTAGAGGGCCACAAGGTCGGAGAAAACGTCGAAATGGTTCAGGTAGTGGAAGCGCGAATCGACGGCGGGAATCCCCTCGGTCGGACGGCCGCGATAACTCCACAGCTGGGTCATGTCGACCTCGCCGGCACGGTAATTCCAGCCCGGATTCCACGAAATCACCCGCTTGCCCAGTCCCCGCACGAAGGCCACCATACGCGGCACGAAGGTCGGATCAGTGAAAGCCACCTCGTCGGTTCCGAGGTGGATCCGGTCGACAGGCAGCGCCTCGCAGGCCTCCTCGAGGAGCAATTTCAGGATCTTCACCCCCTCTGCGCTCTGCATATCGTGGCGGAACGTGCGGCGGAAAGCCTCGCTATGGCCCGGGATGTCCAGCTCGGGGATCACCTCCACGCCGCGTTCGCGGGCATAGAGGATAAGGTCGCGCGCCTCGTCGAGCGTGTAAAAACGGCCCGGCATACGGGTGGTGTTGAGGCTGTCGTTGAGCATCGGGAAGATCCGGCTCTGCAACCGCCACGATTGATTTTCAGTCAGATGCCAATGGAATACGTTGATTTTGAAACGCGCCAGAAGGTCGATTTCGCGACGCAGCTCCGCCATCGAAATGTAGGTGCGGCCGACGTCCTGCATCACCCCGCGATACGGAAATGCCGGCCAGTCGACGATCCGACCCTGCGGCAGACGCACCCCGCGGGTCGTCCGTTCGGCCAGCTGGCAGAGAGTCTGCAACGCACGATAAAGGCCCAACGGCGTTGTTGCCGAGGCGGTTACGGAGTGCGTGCCGATCTCCAGCCGGTAAGCCTCGCCATTGGCACGCGGAGCACCCGCAACGCTGTCGCACAGGACACATCGCAGGGTCAGCGCAGCCGCCGGATCCACCGCAATCCCCGCCTCTGCAAGCCGTTCGGTCCAGATGCGGCGGCAGGAGTCGGGCACCTGCAGCGCCATACGGTCGGCGGCCACCGTTTTGCGGGTCAGCGCCACCTGCCGGGGTCGCGGCAAAAGGTTGTCGGACGGTGCGGCGTCCGACGGAGAGATTGCCGGCGAAACGGATGCAGCGGGAGCCGTCGCCGGCAGAGCGGCGGCCGACGAGGCGGTGGCGGCCATCGCAACCCCGCAAAACAGCGTTGCGAGAAGGGGTCGGAAGAGGTGTTTCATAGGTCGAGTCCCATAATAAAGTCGTTCATATAGAATCCGTTACCGATCGGGAAGTCGCCTTCGCGGAGGCGGCGCATCCCCTGGCGTTCGTAAAAGCCCAAAGCCCGGTTCTGACGGTTGACGTTCAGCTCCATACGGCACGGCGACGGCTGAACGGAGCGGATATACCCTACCGCACCATCGAACAGAGCCTGCCCCACGCCCCGACCCTGAAACTCGGGCAGCACGTAGATCTTTTGCAGGTGGAAGAGTCGTTCCTCCTGGCGTTCGACGGAGACATATCCGCAGGCAACACCCTCGGTTTCAGCGATAAACCATGCAAAACCTTCGCGAAATTCACGTTCCAGGACCTCGCGTCCGTACATCCACGGGATCATGTACTCGATCTGTTCACGCGTCAGCAGCTCGCCGTAAGTCGCCCGAAAAGCCCGATCGGCCATCGTGCGAATCAACGGAATATCCCCCTCGCCCGCCCGTCGCAACACAACGCCGGCGGCTGTTTTATTTATCGTTTCCATACACCCCGAAGGTACGAATAAATGCGGAGAAATGCAAATAAATCCCTCTCTGGCGGACATCGCGGGGCAAAGGCGAAAAAAAATCCTTGCGGATTCAAAAAAAATCCGTATCTTCGTCTTTAGAAAAAATTTTAAGGCTATGATGGTTTTCAAATTCCGAATGCTCAGCGACGAAAACGACAACTTCGCGCGCGACTACGAGGTTCTGTACGATATGAATCTCCAAGAGTTTCACGAGTTTATACGCGACACGCTGGGTTATCACGACGGAATGGTCAGCTTCTTTACCGCCGACGAACGCTGGGAAAAGTTGCAGGAGTTTACGCTCGTCGATATGGGCGACAACTCCGAAAACGCCCCGCGTCTGATGTCGGATGTGACCCTCGGACAGATCCTCCACCGCAACCGCGACCGATTGATCTATCTCTTCGATATGTTCGGGGATCGCGCTTATTATCTGGAGCTTACGGGCACAGCCGAGGCCAACGACACAAAGATATACCCCCGCGAAGTCTTTGCACGCGGCGAGGTGCCCGACCAGTTCGACCCCACCGCCACGGAGGACGAGGGTTCGATCTTCGCCGAGATGATGGGCGAGTTCAACGATTTCGAGGGCGATGACTCCATCGACGACGACTATTACCGCTAAAGATCGCCGGTTGGTCGTGATCGTCGGGCCGACCGGCTCGGGCAAGACCGATTTGAGTATCGAGGTGGCCCGACGGTTAGGAGCGCCGATTCTTTCGACCGACTCGCGGCAGCTCTACCGGGGGATTCCGATCGGGACGGCACAGCCTTCGGAAGAGCAATTACAATCCACTGAACACCACTTTATTGCATCGCACGACCTGAAGCAGAACTTTAGCTGCGGAGCCTACGAAACGGAGGCCATAGCCTTGCTCGAGGAGTTGTTTCGGCAGCATCGCGATGTGGTGGCCGTAGGCGGTTCGGGGCTTTATGTGCAGGCGCTGTGCGAGGGGATGGATGAACTGCCGAAGGTCGACGCGGCATTGCGCGAGCGGCTGAACGGGCGGCTGCGTGCGGAGGGTGTCGGGGCATTGGCCGAGGAGCTGCGGGGATTGGATCCCGAATATTACGCCGTGGTCGACCGGCAGAATCCCGCCCGTGTACTGCGCGCGCTGGAGGTTTGTCTGCAAACAGGGCAGCCCTACTCGCAACTGCGGCGCGGCATACGGCAAAAGCGGCCCTTCGAGGTGGTCAAAATCGGGGTCGACCTGCCGCGCGAGGAGCTTTACAGGCGGATCGATCTTCGGGTCGGTCTTATGATGGAGGCCGGTTTGGAGGCCGAAGCGCGCGCCGTCTATCCGCTGCGGCATCTGAATGCGCTGCAGACGGTAGGTTACAAGGAACTTTTCGATTTTTTTGACGGACGCATCACACGCGACGAGGCCGTGGAGCTGATCAAACGCAACTCCCGCCGCTATGCCAAGCGGCAGCTGACCTGGTTTCGGCGCGACACGGAGATTCACTGGTTTGCACCCGAAGATATAGAGGGCATCTTCCGAATGCTGGGTTAGACAACGGGTGCGCTCGTCGGGGCGGGATCGGAACCCCGCCCCTTGCCGCGCGGGCGCTCCCCGGTCCATGTGTTTTCTTGCGGGTGT
>CAZHMX010000136.1:0-4043 GCA_964533725.1 uncultured Alistipes sp.
TGTTGCGGGCAGTCTTCTCGGCGCGCTCCTTGATGATGAAGCTGCCGAAACCGCGCAGGTATACCGCCTCGCCGTTGCACATCGAATCCTTGATCGAGTTCATCATCCCCTCGACTACTGCCAATACGGTCGATTTCTCTACGCCCGTCTGCTCGGCAATCTGTTTTACAATATCTGCTTTTGTCATATCAGTGTGTTGTGTTTGTGAAAATCCAAAATTGTACGCAAAGATAACGATTATTCGCCATTTGTGTGTGGGTCCGTTGCAAATTTTCTGCTTTTTTGGTATGAAACTTCCGGTCTCTGACGTTTTGAACCATAAATATACAGTTTCGGACAGCTATTGAACCCCGCGGGGCCACTCACCGACCTCCATGTCCCGGATCTCCGGGCCGTCGATCGTGAAACGTACCGCCGTACGGACCCTGTGGAAACCGTAGTTGCCCGCCGCACCCGGATTGATGTAGAGCAAATGGCATACCGGATCGTACATCACCCGCAAAATATGCGAGTGCCCCGCCACAAAAATCGTCGGACGCGAACCCTCGATCAGGCGTAGCGCCCGCGGCGTGTAGTGGTGCGGATGGCCTCCGATGTGCATCATCGCCACCGTCGCCCCCTCCACCGTGAACAACTCCTGCTCGCGGTAGACCCGGCGCGTGATCCCGCCGTCGATGTTGCCCCACACGGCCCGCAGCGGCTTCGTGGCGGCAATCTCGTCGGCCAGCTCGAGCGAACCGATGTCGCCCGCGTGCCATATCTCGTCCACGTCGGCCAGAAACGCGCGCAACGGAGCGTCGAAGAGGCCGTGCGTGTCGGAGATCACCCCGATACGTTTCATCGTCCGCGCTCCAGTTTGCAGCCGCCGCGCAGCCCCGGGTACTGTTCGACGATGGCGTTCAGCGTCTTGAAGTAGCTGTTCTCCATCGCCTCGGGGGCCACCGTGCGGATCACCCGCATGCAGTCGGCCGCGTCGAAGGTCAGGCGCAGCGTATTCCCGTCCGTCAGCTCCACCGCGCCGCGGAACGTAGCCGTGCGGTCGGCCGCCCGGAGCGTGAGGGCGACCGTGCCCGTCGTCTGCGCATATTCGCAGGTGGCATCGAGGCGTTTTTCGCCGATCTCGACCGTCATGCGGCCCCCGTCGGCCCACAGCAGCCTGTCGCGGCCGGGCTGCAGTCCCATCTTCGCGGCCAGATCGGCCGCCTGGCCGCGCAGGGCCGACACCGCCATCTTGGCCAGCACGTCGCTGCCCGTATATTCGACGATCAGGTCGTTGTAGATCCACGTCCCCGTCAGCGCCGAGGCGGCGGGGTATTGCGGTGTCGCGGGTTCGGTCTCGGCCGCCTCCGTCCTGCCCGAGCCGAAGAGGCTCTTGAAGAAGTCGGAGAGCGACTGCGCACGGCTCTGCGGCGCCGTCAGCAACAGGGCGACAAAAAGAATGATCTTTCTCATTTTCAATCCGTTTACAGGTTATCCAACTCACAAAGCCACACCGATGCCGAAGCGTCCGAAGGCATCCGCCAGTCGCCCCGCGGCGAGAGCGACACCGAGCCGACCTTCACGCCGTCGGGCATCGCCGAGCGTTTGAACTGCTGGGCGAAGAAACGGCGGAAGAATACCCGCATCCAGTGCAGGATCACCTCGCGCGTATACCGTTCGCCGAAGGCCCGTTCGGCCAGCAGCAGCACCTTGGCCGGGCGGGCGCCGCGACGCACCGCGTGGTAGAGGAAGAAGTCGTGCAACTCGTAGGGTCCGACCAGGTCCTCGGTCTTCTGGGCGATCGTGCCGTCCTCGGCCGCGGGCAGCAGTTCGGGGCTGACCGGGGTGTCCAGCACATCGAGGAGCACCTCGCACACCTCCGCCTCTTCGCGCATGGCCCGGTGATAGACCAAATGGCGCACCAAAGTTTTGGGTACCGAGGCGTTGACGCCGTACATCGACATCTGGTCGCCGTTGTAGGTGGCCCAGCCCAGTGCCAGCTCGCTCAAATCGCCCGTGCCGACCACTAAACCGCCCTCCATGTTGGCCACATCCATCAGAATCTGGGTCCGTTCGCGGGCCTGCGCGTTTTCATAGGCGGCCGAACGGTCCTCCTCCGGCAGGCCGATATCCTGCATGTGCTGGCGGCAGGCGGCGGCGATCGGAATCTCGCGCGAGGTGACACCCAGCAACTCCATCAGTCTCAGCGCGTTGTTGTGCGTGCGTCCGGTCGTGCCGAACCCCGGCATCGTGATGCCTACCACGCCGCTGCGGTCGTAACCCAGGCGGTCGAAGGCCTCGACGGTGACCAGCAGCGCCAGCGTCGAATCCAGTCCGCCCGAGATCCCCACCACCGCCTTGCGGCAGCGCGTGTGGACCAGTCGCTGGGCCAGTCCCAAGCTCTGCATGGCCAGGATCTCCTCGCAACGGCTCTCGCGCAGCGCATTGTCCGACGGCACGAAGGGCATTGGGTCCACCGTGCGTTCGATCTCCGCGTCGACGGGCGTGAAACGGCACTCGACGGTGCGGTATTCCATCGTTACGGGGGTGTGGTAGGTGGTCATCCGGCGGCGTTCGAAGCGCAGCTGCTCGACGTCGATATCCGTCGTAACTACTTGAGGCTCTATCGAAAAACGTTCGCCGCGGGCCACCATGGTCCCCTGGTCGGCGATCAGGGCGTTGCCCGCGAAGACCAGATCGGTCGACGATTCGCCGAAACCGGCCGAGACATAGACATATCCCGTGCGCGTGCGGGCCGACTGCTGGGCCACCAACTGCTCCAGATAGTCGTGTTTGCCGACCGATTCGGGCGAGGCCGAGAGGTTGAAGATCACCTCCGCACCCGCCGCGGCCAGATCCGTCGAGGGAGGTGCCGGAACCCACAGGTCCTCGCACAGCTCGATGCCGCAGCGCACGCCGTTGATATTGAAAATCAAGTCGATACCGAACGGAACGATCTGACGGCTGATCGACACCGCGCGGCCTGTGATCCCCTCGCCCGAGGCGAACCAGCGGCCCTCGTAGAATTCGGCGTAATTGGGGATGTTCCGTTTGGGCACCACGCCCAGGATCTCGCCGCGGCAGATCACCGCCGCACAGTTGTAAAGCCGCTCATCCGACGCCACGGGCAGTCCCACGATCAGGACCGTCGGCAGCATGCGCGTCTCGTCGGCGATACACTCCAAAGCGTCGCCCGCGGCCTCCAGCAGCGTGGTTTGCAGCAGGAGGTCGGCCGCCGTATACCCCGTGACCGAAAGTTCGGGGAAGACCACCGCCTCGGCTCCCGCAGCGGCTGCCCGGCGGGCCGACTGGACGATGGCGGCGGCGTTGTAGGAGCAGTCGGCCACCCGTACCTCGGGCACGGCGGCCGCCACCTTCATATATCCGTATTCGTTCATTGTTACACCTTTTCTTGCCTCGGCGGTCGATCCATTCGACGATTGCTCCGCTCCGGTCTGTTGTAAACGATTATTTCACGGCCGTTTTTTGTCCCGGCGGTCGGTCCATCCGATGATTGCTCCGCGCCAGGTCTGTCGTAAACGACTGTTCCGCAGCTTTTTTCAGCCCCGGCGGTTTGCTTGCCCCCTCCCGGCTATTCGGCCCACAGGCGGGCCAGGTTGAGGACCACGTTCATCGCCTTGTGCATCACCTCGAGCGAGACGTATTCGAATTTCCCGTGGAAGTTCATGCCGCCCGTGAAGAGGTTGGGGCAGGGCAGACCCATAAACGAGAGTCGCGCACCGTCCGTACCGCCGCGGATGGGCCGGATGATCGGCTTCACGGAGGCCATCTCCATCGCCTTGACGGCCTTGTCGATCACCTGCGGGTGCGGCTCGACCATCTTGCGCATGTTGAAATACTGGTCGCGGATGGCTAACGACAGCACGCCCGCACCGTATTTCTTGTTGAGCAGGTCGACGATCGTCCACATCCAGACCTTCTTCTCCTCGATTTTGTCGCCGTCGTGGGCGCGGATGATGTACGACAGTTCGGCCTTCTCGACCGTTCCCGAGATGCCCGTGCAGTGGAAGAAACCCTCGTAACCCTCGGTGTACTGCGGACGG
>CAZHMX010000137.1:0-3996 GCA_964533725.1 uncultured Alistipes sp.
GGCAAGACGCTGGGTATCCACGCCTACGGTAATGTCGGCAAATTGGTCGGCCGCAAAGGCAAGGCGTTGGGTATGAACGTCGTGGCTTACGACCCCTTTATCACCGATGCCGCCGTCTTCGCCGCCGACGGCGTGGAGAAGGTCGAGAGCGTCGGGGAACTCTACGCCAAGTCCGACTTCCTGTCGCTGCACATCCCCGCCACGCCCCAGACCAAGGGCTCGATCGGCTACGACCTGCTGATGTCGATGCCCAAGGGCGCCACGCTCATCAACACCGCCCGCAAGGAGGTGATCGACGAGGAGGGGCTCAAAAAGGCCCTTGCCGAGCGCGAGGATCTGAAATATGCGACCGATATCGCCGCCGATTCACAGGCCGCGCTGAACGAGGCCTTCGGCAACCGGGTCTTCGCCACGCCCAAGAAGATGGGCGCCGAGACCGCCGAGGCCAACATCAACGCCGGATTGGCCGCCGCCCGTCAGGTGGTGGGCTATCTGCGCGATGGCGTCACCCGTTTCCAAGTCAACAAATAAAACACCGCCATTATGGTTCGTATCAAACCTTTCCAGGGCATTCGCCCGCCCAAACAGCATGCCTCCGAGGTGGCTTCGCGCCCCTATGACGTGCTGAACTCGGTGGAGGCCAAAAACGAGGCCACCGAGCGTTCGCTGCTCCACATCATCAAACCCGAGATCGACTTCGACCCCATCGCCGACGAACACTCCGAGGAGGTCTATAAAAAGGCCGTCGAGAACTTCGCCCGCTGGCGTCGGGAGGGTTGGCTTCAGCAGGACGAGGAGGAGTATTACTATATCTATGCACAGACGATGGAGGGCCGCACGCAGTACGGTCTGGCCATGTGCTGCCACTTCGAGGATTACCTCTCGGGCGCAATCAAGAAACACGAGCTGACGCGTCCCGACAAGGAGGAGGACCGCATGATCCACGTGCGCAACCAGAAGGCCAATATCGAGCCGGTTTTCTTCGCCTATCCCGACAATGCCGAGATCGACGCTATCGTCGAGAGCGTGGTGAAGAACAACGAAGCCGACTACGATTTCACGGCCCGCGACGGTTTCGGTCACCATTTCTGGGTGATCCGCGACAAGGCGCTGAACGATCGCATTACGGAGATTTTCGCCGGTATTCCGGCCCTCTATGTGGCTGACGGTCACCACCGTACGGCCGCTGCCGCACGTGTGGGCCAGGAGTGCATGAAGAACAACCCCGACCACACCGGCAACGAGGAGTACTGCTACTTCCTTGCGGTGACCTTCCCTGCCAGCCAGCTCAAGATCATCGACTACAACCGCGTGGTGAAAGATCTGAACGGCATGACCCCCGCCGAGCTGCTGGAGGCCCTGAAGCAGGATTTCCATGTCGAGAAACGCGGCGTGGTGACCTATCACCCCAATGCCCTGCATAATTTCTCGATGTATCTCGACAATTGCTGGTACAGCCTCACCGCAAAGCCCGGCACGTACGACGACAACGACCCGATCGGTGTTCTGGACGTGACGGTGCTGTCGAATCTCGTGCTTGACAAGCTGTTGGGTATCAAAGACCTGCGCACCTCGAAGCGAATCGACTTCGTGGGCGGTATCCGCGGTCTGGGCGAGCTGAAACGCCGCGTCGACAGCGGCGAGATGGCCGTGGCCTTCGCGCTCTACCCCGTCTCGATGCAGCAGCTGATCAATATCGCCGACACGGGCAACATCATGCCGCCCAAGACGACGTGGTTCGAGCCGAAGCTGCGTTCGGGTGTGGTAATCCACTCGTTCGAGAAATAGTTTACGGTAAGGTTGCCGCCCGATCGTCCGGTCGGGCGGCCTCTTTTTTGCAGACCGTTGCATATATATTTAAGGTATGGAGATCAAAGAACTGCAAGCGCGCGTCGACGGCTGGATCAAGACCTACGGCGTGCGGTATTTCAGCGAGCTGACCAATATGGCGGTCCTGACGGAGGAAGTCGGCGAGCTGGCCCGCGTGATGGCGCGCCGCTACGGCGACCAGTCGTTCAAGGCGGGCGAGAAGGAGAATATCTCCGAAGAGCTGGCCGATGTCCTGTGGGTCCTGACCTGCATAGCCAACCAGACGGGCGTCGATCTGGAGGCGGCCATAGAGGCCTCGTTCGCCAAGAAGACCGCCCGCGACGCCATCCGCCACAAGGAGAACCCGAAGTTGCAGTAAGCAGCCGCCTTGTGTGCGCCGGTTGCTCTGCGTGTACCGGCCATTTGTGTGTCGGTCGTTCCGTATGTGCTGACTGTTCCGTACGTGTCGGCTGTTCTGTATATGCCGGCTGTCTCATGCGTGCCCGGCCGTTTTCCTGACGTGTTGCGTCACCGTTTGCTACCGACGGATTTTGTGCGCTCCGGCCGCTGTTCTGTGTGTCGCGTCGCCATTTGCCGCAACCGAAGTCCCCGGCGCCGTCTCTTGTCTCGTCGCACGGCCCCTTTTCTGCCCTATTTTCCCGTTCGGGTTGCGATGCGCGGACGCTCCGATTGGATGGGCGAAGGCGCCTGCGCTGTCCTGTGAAGAAGCTCCGGGGAATGCGGGGGTCGCGTGTTCGCCGATTTGCCGGTCTTTTCGATAAAAAAAAACCGACAAAAAAGTGTCTAATCCGCCGAAAAATTTGTATATTTGTAACCGAGGGCGATCCGCGGTGGTCCGCCCTATGTGCAATGTTAAAAAACATCGTCGATTATGGCAAAAATTAAAGGTAAAATCCTGGTCGATAACGAACGGTGCAAAGGTTGCGGCGTCTGCGTGGCGTCGTGTCCCTGCGGCGTTCTGGCACTCTCGGCACAGGTCAACAGCAAAGGTTATCCCGTGGCGTGGATGGCCGATCCCGACGCCTGCACGGGCTGTGCCAACTGTGCGGTGATCTGTCCCGATAGTTGTATCACGGTCTATCGACAAAAATTCGAGTAGTTATGGCTGATAAAGAGGTAAAATTGATGAAAGGTAACGAGGTGATCGCCCATGCGGCCATCCGTTACGGTTGCGACGGCTATTTCGGCTACCCCATCACGCCGCAGTCCGAGGTGATGGAGACCCTGATGGAGTTGAAACCCTGGGAGACCACGGGTATGGTGGTGTTGCAGGCCGAGAGCGAGGTGTCGTCGATCAATATGGTCTACGGCGGCGCGGCTACGGGCAAACGGGTGATGACCTCTTCGTCCAGTCCGGGCGTGAGTCTGATGGCCGAAGGCTTGAGTTATCTGGCCGGCGCGGAGCTCCCCTGCCTGATTGTGAACTGCCAGCGCGGCGGTCCGGGACTGGGAACGATCCAGCCCTCGCAGGGCGACTATTTCCAGGCCTGCAAGGGCGGCGGCCACGGCGACTATCACTTGATCGTTTTGGCCCCCGCGTCGGTGCAGGAGATGCACGATTTCGTGGCGCTGGGCTTCGATCTGGCATTCAAATACCGCAATCCCGCCATGATTCTGGCCGACGGCGCCATCGGTCAGATGATGGAGAAGGTGGTTCTGGCGCCGCAGCGTCAGCGCCGTACGGATGCCGAGATCGCCGAGGAGTGCAAGACCTGGGCGGCGTGCGGAAAGAGTGCCGACCGGGCACGCAATGTGGTGACCTCGTTGGAGCTGAAGTCCGAGGTGATGGAGCAGATCAACGAGCGTCTGCAGGCCAAGTACGCCCGGATGGAGGCCGAGGAGGTGCGTTACGAGGCAGTCGAGTGCGACGATGCCGACTATGTGATCGTGGCCTTCGGTTCGTCGGCCCGTATCTGCTCGGCGACGGTCGAGATGGCCCGCGAAGAGGGTCTGAAGGTCGGCCTGCTGCGTCCCATCACGCTCTACCCGTTCCCCACCCGGCCGATCGCCGATCTGGCGGCTCGTGGCGTCAAGGGCTTCCTGAGCGCCGAACTGAACGCGGGTCAGATGGTCGAGGATGTGCGTCTGGCTGTCGAGGGCAAGGCTCCGGTGGCCCACTACGGCCGTCAGGGCGGTATGATCTTCACGCCCGACGAGGTGCTGAAT
>CAZHMX010000138.1:0-3957 GCA_964533725.1 uncultured Alistipes sp.
GCTACAACAAGGTGATCATCGCCACCGATGCCGATGTCGACGGCATGCACATCCGGCTGCTGCTGACCAGCTTCTTTCTCCAGTTCTTCCCCGAGGTGATCCGCACGGGTCACCTCTACATCCTCCAGACCCCCCTCTTCCGCGTGCGCAACAAGAAGGAGACCCACTACTGCTACTCCGAGGAGGAGAAACAGCGGGCGATGAAACGGTGCGGCGCCGACCCCGAGGTGACCCGATTCAAAGGTCTGGGCGAGATCTCGTCGAAGGAGTTCGCCGCCTTCATCGGCGAGGGGATGCGGCTGGACCGCGTGAACCTCACCAAGGACGACCCGATCCACGATATGCTGGAGTTCTACATGGGCAAGAACACCCCCGACCGTCAGGGCTTTATCATCGACAATCTCCGCATCGAGGAGGACCTGGTCGAAAAGGATTTACAGTTTGATTGATTATGAGCGATTTTTTAGATAACAACCTCCCTGCCGGGGCCTCCGAAACACCGGACGCGCCGGACGCCGCCGCACCGACCCTTCCGGCCGGGTCTCCGACCAAAAAGAGCCGTTTCGAACGTCTCACCGCCGATGCCGGTTCGATCCGCCGCCTGACGGGCATGTACAAGAATTGGTTCCTCGACTACGCCTCGTACGTAATCCTCGAACGCGCCGTGCCCCACATCGACGACGGCCTGAAACCCGTGCAGCGCCGCATCCTCCACGCCATGAAGCAGGTCGACGACAAACGGTTCAACAAGGTGGCCAACATCGTGGGTCAGACCATGCAGTACCACCCCCACGGCGACGCCTCGATCAAGGATGCGCTGGTGCAGCTGGGACAAAAGGACCTGTTGATCGACTGCCAGGGCAACTGGGGCAATGTGCTGACGGGCGACGAAGCCGCCGCCGGACGTTATATCGAGGCGCGGTTGTCGCGTTTCGCCTTAGAGGTGGTCTACAACCCCAAAACCACCGAGTGGATGAAGGCCTACGACGGCCGCAAGGACGAGCCGGTGACGCTGCCCGTGAAGTTCCCGCTGCTGCTGGCGCAGGGGACCGACGGCATTGCCGTGGGTCTGGCTTCGAAGATCCTGCCCCACAACTTCAACGAACTGATCAACGCCGCCGTGGCCTATTTGGAGGGTCGCGATTTTCGGCTCTACCCCGATTTCCAGACGGGCGGCCTGATGGATGTCGACCGTTACAACGACGGTTTGCGGGGCGGCGCGGTGAAGGTGCGCGCCCGCATCTCGAAGATCGACAAACGCACGCTGGCCATCACCGAGATCCCCTGGTCGACCACTTCGGAGTCGATCAAGGAGTCGATCATCAAAGCCAACGAACGGGGCAAGATCAAGATCCGGAAGGTCGACGACAATACGGCCGAAAAGGTCGAGATCATCATCCAGGTGTCGCCCGACGAGTCGTCGGACAAGACCATCGACGCACTCTACGCCTTCACCGACTGCGAGGTTTCGATCGCCCCTAACGCCTGCGTGATCTACGACGAGAAACCCCACTTCATCGGCGTGAGCGAGATCCTGCGCCGTTCGGCCGACCACACCAGGGCGCTGCTGGGCCGCGAGTTAGAGATCAGGCTCGAGGAGCTGAACCGTGCCTGGCACACCACCTCGCTGGAGAAGATCTTCATCGAGAACAAACTCTATCAGCTGATGGAGAGTTGCCGCACGCGCGAAGCCGCCTACGAGGCGGTGGACCGCGGGCTGGAACCCTTCAAGAAGCTGCTGCGCCGCGAGGTGACGATGGAGGACGTGCAGCACCTGACGGAACTGAAGTTCATCCGCATCACCCGTTACGACGCCGAGAAGGCCGACAACGAGATTCTGGAGATCGAGCGCGCCATCCGTCAGACGAAATACGACCTGGAACACCTGACGGAGTTCACCATCGCCTACTACCGCCGCATTCAGGAGAAATACGGCGCCGGCCGCGAGCGTCGCACCGAGATCCGTTCGTTCGACTCGATCGAGGCCACCAAAGTCGCCGTCGCCAACGCCAAACTCTACGTCGACCGCGCCGAAGGATTCTTCGGTTACGGCAAGTCGATGAAAGACTGCGAGGTCGTCTGCGACTGCTCCGACCTGGATGACGTGATCGTCTTCACGCGCGACGGCAAATACAAGATCTGCCGCATCAAGGAGAAGGATTTCTTCGCCAAGGGCATCTATTATATCGGCGTCTTCCGGCGCAACGACGAACGCACGATCTACAACGTCCTCTACCGCGACGGCAAGAACGGCGCCATCATGATGAAACGCTGCGCCATCAAGGGCATCACCCGCGACAAGGAGTACGACATGACGAAGGGAACGCCCAAGAGCGAGATCATCTACATGACGGTCAACCCCAACGGCGAGGCCGAGGTGCTGAAGGTCTACTTCAAACCCCGCCCGCGGCTGAAGAAGGTGATCGTCGATCTGGACTTCTCGACCGTGGCCATCAAGGGCCGCCAGAGTCAGGGCAACCTCTTCTCGCGCTACGGAATACACAAGATAGCCCTCAAGGAGAAGGGTACCTCTACGCTGGGCGGGCAGAATATATGGTATGACGAGGATGTGCGCCGGCTCAATGCCGACGGCCGCGGAGTGCTGCTGGGCGAGTTCAGCGGCGACGACAGAATCATGGTCTTCACCTCCAAGAACCAGTACTACGTCACGGGTTACGACCTGGGACACCACTTCCCGGAGGATACCGTGAGGGTGGAGAAGTTCTCGGCCGAGAGGATATATTCGGCGGCATACTATGACCCCGAGCAGAAGTACTACTACATCAAGCGCTTCCCGGCGGAGTCGGGCGACAGGATGCAGCCCTTCCTCGACGAGGGGGCCACACTGGTGTGCATGAGTGTAGACGACTATCCGCAGCTGGAGGTGACATACAAGGGCGCGCATGCCGGCAGACCGGCGGACCTTATCGACGTGGAGCGGTTTATAGGTGTCAAGAGCCAGAGAGCCAAGGGCAAGAGAATCACTACGTTCGATGTGGATACTCTGCGCTTCACGGAACCCCTGGTGCGCGAGCTGCAGACGGCGGACGAAGAGGAGCCGGAGAACCTGCCTGAGGAGGCCGGCGCGGACGCGGCGGATGATGCCGCGGGAGACTCGACCATAGCCGCTTCGGACGGCATCGAGTTCGAAATAGAGAGACCCAAGGGTGACGATTACCCCACGGGCGAGCAGCTCAACCTGTTTTAATCGATTGGCGGCTATGGTGATATTTCTGGTCGGATATATGGGCTGCGGCAAGAGTACGGTGGGTGCCGTCGTCGCCCGCAAACTGGGCTTCCGTTTCGTGGACATGGACCGGGAGCTTGAGCGCGAGGCCGGATGCAGCGTCTCGGAGATCTTCGCCCGCAGCGGTGAGGAGGGCTTCAGAGCCATGGAGCGCGAATTCATAGGGCGCATGTCCGATAGCGGCGGCGACTGCGTGGTGGCGACGGGCGGGGGAGCCCCCTGCTTCGGCGACAACATGCGCAGGCTCAATGAGGCCGGCGTTACGGTATATTTCAAGATGAGCCCGGCGAAGCTGGCCTCGAGACTCAGGTTCGGCAGGGCCAAACGCCCCCTGATAAGGGATCTGAGCGACGGGGAGCTGCTGAGCTTCATCGCGGGGAACCTGGAGCGCCGGGAACCGTATTACTCGCAGGCGCGTCTGGTGATAGACTGCGACGGTGCGAGCGACGAATACATTGCGGATCACATCGTGGCCGATGTGAAGCAGAGAATTGAATTGAGTAGGAATACAATATAAATTTTTTTTGAATCGTATGATACTGTTTTTCGGAAAGGAAAAGACGATCTATGCGGTAGAGACGGCCGCAGAGTTCGACAAGGAACAACTTGCGAGTCTCGAATGGCTCTTCTCGGGTGCGAAACTCATAAACTCCGCATGCGTGGAGGGGCGTTTCGTGGGCCCGCGCAGGGAGATGATCACCCCCTGGAGC
>CAZHMX010000139.1:0-3850 GCA_964533725.1 uncultured Alistipes sp.
ATTGTTCGGGTTCGCCGCGCGGCTGGGCCAAACCATTGGCCCAAGGAGCGCAGTCGCTGTCAAGCCCAAATAAATTTGTTTTTGCACTCGCTTATTCGTACATTGGCTTCGCCGAAGATACTCCCGCTCGGCAAAACCAAATAAATTTGTTTTTGCTCTCGCTTATTCGTATCTTTGCCACAGAAACGGATCGGTTATGGCGGCTGCAAAATCTAAAAACACGATAAAACAAGGCGAATCGGGGGAGAATACCCGCTGGGTTGCGGGGCTTCTGCTCTTTATTGTCGGGGTTTATATTACCGCGGCGACGCTTTTTTACTTTTTCGACTGGCGGGGGGACAACAGCGTATTGCAGGGGCTCAACGCCGAGAATCCGCACGCGATGCAGCGGGTCGACAATCCCTGCGGATGGCTGGGGGCCTGGATCGCCGACCAGATCGTCGGACGGTCGATGGGACTCTTCGGGATCATCCTGCCGGTCGCGCTGATGATCTTCGGACAAAAGGTCCTGCGGCAGAAACCGCTCATGATCAACCGCTTCGGACTGAGTGCGCTGCTGGTCATGATCTGCGGCACGGTGACCCTCGGGTTTGCCTGCAAGACGAGCGGCGAGATGTTCGGCAGCGGCTGGGGCGGTGCCTGGGGCATCCTGGCCGCCGCATGGCTGAACGACTGCATCGGCTGGGCCGGAACGCTGATCACGATCGGCGCGGGATGGATCCTGACCGGCGTGTTCATCAACAGCAACTTCATCCACACGGTCAACCGCGCCGGCAAGATGGTCGTGGACGGCGGCGAACAGATCCTCACCACCGTGACCAAGAAGGTGGTGTCGCACGGCTCGTCAGAGAACGGGGCGGAGGCGGAGGAGCCTGCCGCGCCGGTGACGCCTGTGCCGAGACCCGCACCGGCACCTGTTCCGGCACCTGTTCCGGCACCGACGCCCGCGGTTGAGCCGGCATGGGAAACGGCCGAAGTCGCGGGAAACGGACCGAACGGGGAGAATCCCTTTACGGCCGGACTGGAGGACGGGCAAGAGGGATACGCGGACGACCAACCCTTTGCGCAGCCCGCAGCACCCGCCGCAGAGGCGGAGGCGCAGACGGCCGTAACGGAACGGAACGCGTGGGCCGGAACGGCCGAAGAGCCCGAGCAACCCGAACCGCGCGAACGGGACGAACGGCCCGAGCGGCGGATCAGCATCGACAATCTGGAGGCGGAGTTGCAGAAGATGGAGGCGGCCACGGCATTGGGGATCACCCCGGGGCGGGCCGCCGAGCCGCCGAGCCCCTTCATGGAGATTCCCATCGAAGACGAGGAGGCCACCGGATCGACGCCGGCGAGAGAACCCGCCGCCGCGTGGATGCCGACCGACGACAACCCCTTCGTGGAGTTGCCCGAAACGCCCGAGGAGGAACCCGCCGGGACCAGGGACGCGGAGAACGCCGGAGAGGAACCCGCCGGAGAACGCACCGGGGAGCGGGAACATCCGGGCGGATACGCCGGGGAGGAGTTCGGTCAAACAGAGGTTATTCAACCGGTTGCGGACGACGAAGAGAACCCCTTTGCGGAGGATCCGGACGAGGGTCTGCCGCACGCTGCGCCGCAGGCCGGCCAGGAGGGTATTGTGGTGACGGTCGAGGAGAACGAGGTGCGGCAGCTCGACGAGGAGGAGATCGACCCGTCGCTCTACGACCCGCTGAAGGATCTGCGGTTCTACCGCAAACCCACACCCGGATTGATGCAGGACTATCCCTCCGACTCGAAGGTGACCGACGTGGAGATCTTCGAGAACAAATCGCGCATCGAAAACGTCCTGAAGCAGTTCGGGATCCCGATCCGCAGCATCCACGCCACGCCCGGACCCACGGTCACGCTCTACGAAATCGTGCAGTGCGAGGGGATCAAGATCGCCAAAATCCAGGGGCTGGAAAACGATATCGCACAGAACCTCAAGGCGTTGGGTATCCGTCTGATCACCCCCATCCCGGGCAAGGGAACCATCGGCATCGAGGTGCCCAACAAGCACAAACAGATCGTGTCGATGTATTCGTCGATCTGCTCGCCCGAGTTCCAGACCTCGAAGGCCAAGCTGCCCGTGGTGATCGGCCGCACGATCCAGAACGAAAACTACACCTTCGACCTGGCCGATATGCCCCACCTGCTGGTGGCCGGCGCTACGGGTCAGGGTAAATCGGTGGGTCTGAACGCCATCATCGCCTCGCTGCTCTACAAGAAACACCCCGCGGAGCTGAAATTCGTGATGATCGACCCCAAAACCGTCGAGTTCTCGCTCTACGCGAAGATCGAAAAGCACTTCCTGGCCAAGATGGAGTCCGAGGAGCGCGCCATCATCACCGATCCGCGCAAGGCCGTATACACGCTCAACGCCCTCTGCACCGAGATGGAGGCCCGCCTCGAACTGTGCGGAAAGGCTGCCGTGCGCAACATCTCCGAGTACAACGAGAAATTCGTCAACCGCAGGCTGGATCCCCGCAAAGGTCACCGTTTTATGCCCTACATCGTGGTGGTGATCGACGAGTTCGCCGATCTGATCATGACGGCCAAGGAGGTCCAGCAGCCGGTGATGCGCCTGGCGCAAAAGGCCCGCGCCATCGGCATCCACCTGATCGTGGCCACGCAACGGCCCGACGTCAAGGTCATCACAGGTACGATCAAGGCCAACTTCCCTGCCCGTATCGCCTTCCGCGTGATGCAGATGAGCGACTCGCGCACGATCCTCGACCAGCCGGGCGCCAACCAGCTGATCGGCCGCGGCGACATGCTGCTCTCGCGCAACGGCGAACTGACCCGTATTCAGTGCGCCTTCGCCGACACGAAGGATGTGGAGTGCGTGGTCGACTACATCAGCCGGCAGCAGGGTTATCCGAGTGCCTATCTGCTGCCCGACTACGAACCCGAATCGGGCGCCGCCGAGGCCTCGCTGGGCAGCGAGGAGAGCGGCAAACCCGTCAAATACGACACGCTCTTCGGCGATATCGCCCGCGCCGCCGTCGAGAGCGGCCAGATCTCCACGTCGCACATCCAGCGCACCTTCGAGGTGGGATTCAACCGCGCCGGCCGCATCATGATGCAGTTGCAGCGGGCCGGAATCGTCGGGCCGCAGGAGGGAGTCAAGCCGCGCGAGGTGCTCTATCACGACCTCCCGTCGTTGGAGGCCAAATTACAGGATTTAGGGGTGTTTTAATTCAGGATAGAAGATGAAACGTTTTATAATCAGTTTATTGGCCGTCATGGCGGCGGGTATGGCCGCCGCCGCGGGCGATGCAGGCGAAGTGTTGCGGGCGCTCTCGGCGAAAATTGGGTCGATGCAGGGATATGCCGTGGAATTCGCGCTGCGCAGCGGTTCGCGGACCGTCTACGGCGACTACACCGTGCGCGGCAACGCCTTCTACATGAAGTTCGGCGGAGCCGAGGTCTACTCCGACGGCAAAATCCGCCAGGAGGTCGACCCCGACAAAAACGAAGTGGTCATCGACGCGGTCGACCCCAAGTCGCGCAACATCCTCAACAACCCCACACGGGCCTTCGATCTGGCCCCCGAACAGTTCGCCATCGAACTGGTGGAGCAGACAGCCCGGAAATCCGTCGTGCGCCTGACCCCCAACGACAAGTCTGGCGGCGTGACCACCGTGATGCTGACCGTCGACACCCAAAGCGGCCTGCCCACAGCACTCTCCTACGTCCTCGACCACGAATGCGTCGAAGTCGAAATCATCTCCTTCAAACCCACCGACCGCGCCCCACGCAAGTTCCGCGCCGCCGACTACGCCGAATTCGAAACCATCGACTTCCGGTAGTCCCGATACGACTGCGCTCCTTGGGCCCG
>CAZHMX010000140.1:0-3797 GCA_964533725.1 uncultured Alistipes sp.
GGAGCGCCGCGCGGCAAGGGGCGGGGTCCTATCCCGCCCCGACGAGCGCAGTCGTCTCAAGACAATGCCCTATCTCTACTCGACGGGCAGCAGGCTGATGGCTTGACCACCACGGGGCAGCATCCGGATCTCGAGGGTGTCGGCGGCCGTAACTTCGCGCTCGACGATCGTGGCGAGATCACCTTCCGTGCTGTCGGCGTATTGCGTGGCGCGATAGGCGACGCCGGGACGGAGGAAGTCGAGCGATAACGTCAGGGTGCGGGCCTCGTCGTTCGTGCCGGCACCCACGAAGAAACGTTCGCCCGAACGGCGGGCTACCACGATGTATTCGCCCACCTCGCCCTGCAAGGCGCGGGACCAGTCGCAGTCGGCGTCGAAGTCGCGGAAGAACTGAAACAGACGGCTTTCGGCCTCACCTTCGTAATTTTCCAACAGGTCGGCCGCCATCTGCAGGGGCGAGTAGAGCAACACCCAGTTGGCGATCTGACGGGCCTGCGTGGTCTTGATACAGCATTGGGAGTTGTCGCCGTTCCACTGAATCTGCCCCTGACGTTTGGCCGTCTTGTAGTGCAGGTCGAAGATTCCCGGCGTGTAGTCCATCGGGCCGCCCAGAAGACGCGTGAAGGGGATCGTGCAGAGATATTCGGCCGAATTGCCCTCCGACCAGGCGTTCCACTCCATGCCGCGGGCCCCCTCGCGGGTCATCATGTTGGGCCACGTGCGCCGGATGCCCGTATCCTTGATCGGCTCGTGGGCATCGATCATAATTCGATACTTGGCTGCCAGCTCCACCACGCGCTGGTAATGTTGGACGCCGTATTGCGAGTGGTGCAGATAGCCGCCGGCGAAACCGCCCGCATAACCCGTCTTGAGCGTGTGAACCCCCAGCGCGGCGTAGCGTTTGAAGGCCTCCTCCATCTGCGCCTCGTATTCGGGGATGTTGCCGCCCGTCTCGTTGTGCATCCACAGCTCGATTCCCTTTTCGCGGGCATAGGCGGCGATGCGCTCCAGGTCGAAATCGGCGTACGGCTTGACGTAGTCGAAATGCTGGTTGCCGCCCCAGTTCTCCCAGCCGAGGTTCCAGCCCTCGAACAGCACGCCTTGCAGGCGGTTGGCGGCCGCGAAGTCGATATGGCGCAGGGCGTTGGCGGTCGTGGCGCCGTGACGCGGACCGGGTACCCAGGTCTGGGTGCCGAGGTGCATGCCCCACCAGACGCCGCAGTATTTTTGCGGTTTGATCCACGACGTGTCGGCGATGCGCGAGGGTTCGTTGAGGTTCAGGACCAGCGACGAGTTGATCAGGTCGACGGCCCGGCGCCCCACCTGCACCGTGCGCCACGGAGTCGTGAACGTCCCTTTCGTATAGGCTTTTACGCCGTCAGGCAGCGGAGCGAGATCGGCAGCCAGTGTGCCGTTGCCGTCCCGCCGCAACACCATCTCGGGATAGTCGTAGAGGGCCGCTTCGTGTATCGATCCGAAGAGACCGCCCGCGGTGCGGAAGGTGAAGGGCGTGTTGGCATCCCCGACCTCCGACAGGGGCAGTGTGCGGTATTTCAGTTCGTAGGTGTCGTAGTGGGCGGGTATCGACCACGAGGTCCCCTCTTCGGCGAAGCGGAAGGCACTCTTTTCGGCCGTCACGGTCAACGTGTCGGCCTCGGGGACGGCCCATTCGTAACGGAAGGCGAACCCCTCGTCGAAGGCGCGCAGACGCAGGGTCAGCCGGCCCGACGCGTTGGCCATCTCGACGGCCAGTTCGTTGTAACGGTTGCGGTGCCGCTTGTTTTCGCCCCACGGTTGCGACCACTCCTCGTCGTGTGCGTCGCGCCGTTCGCCGACGATCGCAAAGCCCTCCGTGAGCTGTGCCTCCCGGGTCTCGATTCCCAGTGCCGAGGGGAGGATAAAGGGTTGCCCGTCCACCTGGGCGCTGTAAGTCGGCGCGCCCGCCTGGTCGAGCGCCACCGTAAGCTCGATCCGTCCGTCGGGCGAGCGCAACACCCCTTCGGGTTCCGAGCAACCGGTCGAAAGCAGGACGGACACGGCCGCTACAATAGGATATAAACGCATGATAATCGCTGTTTTATGGTCTGTTTATCCGACAAAACCTCGCGGGCATGGAGACCTGCGAGGTTTTGTCTTGCTATCGTTGTTTATCGGCATTCGGCCTGCATGTCGAAGCGGATCCTGGCGCCCCGGGTGATCTCCGAATGGTGGAGGAAGGGACGCTCGGCCGTTTTGCCGTTGACGGTCATCCGGCCGGCATAACGGTTCTCGGCGCTGTTGGCCGGGGCCTCGATCTCGATCGTCCGGCCGTTCTCGAGCCGTATGGTCGCCTTGCGGAAGAGCGGTGCGCCCGCCACGTAGTCGTCCGACGCGGGGCAGACGGGGTAGAAACCCAGTGCTGAGAAGACATACCAGGCCGAGGTCTGGCCGTTGTCCTCGTCGCCGCAATAACCGTCGGGTTTGGCGCTGTAGAGCCGGTTCATCACCTCGCGTGCCCAGTATTGGGTCTTGTGCGGCTGGTCGGCCCAGGCGTAGAGATAGACCATGTGCTGTGCGGGCTGGTTGCCGTGGGCGTAGTTGCCCATATCGGCCACCTGCATTTCGGTGATCTCGTGGATGCGGACGCCGTAGTAGCTGTCGTCGTAGATCGGCGGCACGACAAATACCGAGTCGAGCATCTGTGCAAAGCCCTCACGGCCGCCCATCAGCTCCTTGAGGCCGTCGACGTCGTGGAATACCGACCAGGTGTAGTGCCAGGCATTGCCTTCGGTGTAGGCATCGCCCCATTTGTAGGGGCTGAACGGCGTCTGGAACGCTCCGTCGGTCTGCCGGCCGCGCATCAGGCGGGACTCTTTGTCGAAGAGGTTGCGGTAGTTCTGTGCGGCCTGCTCCAGCTCCTCGGCTTCATCCGTGCGGCCTAATTTGCGGGCGATCCGCGACACGCACCAGTCGTCGTAGGCGTACTCTAACGTGCGGGCTACATTCTCGCGAATCCCCACATTGCAGGGAACATAACCCAACGAATCATAGTATTCGTAACCCAGTCGGCCGGTCGAATTCACCTCGGGGTGCACCTTGTGGCGCTGGGCGATGATGGTGTTGTAGAGTGTCTCTATATCCTCCTCGGGGGTCACGCCCTTCACTACGGCGTCGGCCACCACCGAGAACGAGTTGTTGCCCACCATACAGCCGCGGTGTCCCGGGCTGGCCCATTCGGGCAGGAAATCGTTTTCGCGGCAGATGTTGGCTAAACCGGCCTGGATCTCGCGGTTGACCGAGGGGTAGACGAGGTTCAGCAGCGGGAAGAGCGAGCGGAAGGTATCCCAGAACCCCGTGTCGGTATAGAGATAACCCGGACGCACCTCGCCGTTGTAGGGACTGTAGTGCACGGGGTTGCCCTCGGCGTCGATCTCATAGAATTTGCGGGGGAATAGGGTCGCGCGATAGAGACACGAGTAGAACGTGCGGTATTGCTCCTCCTTGCCGCCGCTGACGGCGATACGGCCCAGCACCTCGTCCCAGCGCTCCTGTGCCTTGTTCTTCACGGTTTCGAAGTCGTCGTCGCCCACTTCGGTTTCGAGGTTGCGCAGGGCCTGTTCCGCCGAGATGAACGACGAGGCGACGCGTGCCGTCACCTGCTCGCCGCGGCGGGTCTTAAAGCCCACGCGCGCCAAGGCGTGGTCGCCCTCGACGCTCAACCCTTTGGTCTCGCGCTTGCCGTCGAACGTGCGGAACGAGTCGAAAGGTTTGTCGAAACGCACCACGAACCAGTTGCGGAAGTTGTCGGGCACGCCGCC
>CAZHMX010000141.1:0-3738 GCA_964533725.1 uncultured Alistipes sp.
TTGCTGAGTTCTTTAAATTTATTGCCTAATTTTGCACTTGCAGGTAGAATCTGCGCGCCTTTCCCGTGCTTTGCCTCTCCGGCACCGCCATAAAGCCCCTTTTTAGCCCTTCTGCCGCGTTTTTCCGCACCCTCCCGACAGGGGGTCGGGTGCGGGACGGAGCTGCGACCCTCTTTTGCCTCTTCGATACGGCCTCGTAACGTGCCGCGCCATGCGCCGCAAAACCTCCCGAACCGAATCTGCGGAACATCGGCCGCTGCCTCCGTACACGACGAATGCCGCACCGGCACACAGGCCCTGCCGCACGTGACGGAGATTCCCGGACCGAATCTCCGCCACGCCCGATGCGATACCTGAATGCTCCGATACGGCATCACCCTCTGTTCATCGACTGTTATGGCAGTCTCTACCCGGACGCGTTTTCCGCGGGCGGGCCGCCGGAGTCGTGGAAGCGGTTATATAAACCGCACGCGCCCGCCTTTTTTCCCGGAGGCCGAGCACTCCCGCTCGACGATTCCCGTCACCACGTCGGCGGCATCGTGCCAGCGGTTCGCGCTGAACTTCCGCCGGTAGGTTGCCAGATGGGAGTGCAGTTCGGGCCACCGCTGCGCCCAGTCCGCGGGCCAGCGCAGCCGATGCAGCACGGTGGCCGAGTGGGAGAGGATGCGGGCCTCCTTGTTGCCCGACTGATGGAACCAGTTGACCGCCGTTCCGGGCGCCAGACGCTGCACCGCACGGGCGAAACCGCGTCCGCCGTTGTTGCTCTCGATGTCGGCCCGGCGGGTTTCGTTGCGGCGGAACATCTCGCTGACCGACAGCTCGGTAACCTCCATCGCCTCGCGCGTGTAGACGGCGTCGGTGATGTAGATCGTGCCGTCGGCTCCCGCGACATAGCAGAGCGAGCAGAGGTAGTCGTCGCCCGTGTCGGCCGTGTCGGTGTAGTTGCCGACGTGATGAACGACCTCGGGCAGCCGCTCGTAGACCTGGAACCGGCTGCCGTAAAGCAGCCCTTCGGCCGACGAGGGGTGTCCCTGGTACATCGTCTCGAACCGCACGGGATCCAGCCGCCGTTTAGCCTCCAGAAGCGCCACGCTCTGCCGCTCGGGCCACAGGGCCTCGCCCGTCATCCGCGGATCGACCTCCGTAGCCTCCGACTCCTTCACGGCCTCGAAGTTCAGCGCCACCCACACATCGGCCGGCACGTCGTCGATCTGTTCCCATTCGCGCAGCCCGACGACCCGTTCCGCACGTTGCAGATCGCCGATCAGGTCCTCCTCGTGCCAGCGCGTGAAGACCAGCAGTTCGCTCGAATCGTTGTGCATGCGGGTCTTCACCACCGAGGTGTACCACTCGCGGCAATTCTCCCGCACGAGGGGCGAATTGGCCTCCAGGGCATCTTTGTAGAGGTCGTCCAGAATAAAACAGTCCACCCGGTTGCCCGTCAGCGACCCTTCGCGTCCGACCGACAGCAGCGACCCTTCGCGACCGATGATCTCCACCTCGTCCGCCGTACGGATATACTCGGGCGGCCGTGCTCCGTGTTTGATCGTGGTGTCGGGAAAGAGCTCGCGATACTCCTTCGACTCGAGGATCCGCTGTACGCGCCGGTTGAATTTCGAGGCCAACGACGCCGAATACGACGCGATCGCCACCCGCAGATCGGGATTCAGCCCCAGCAGATAGGCCGGCAGCAGGGTAGTGGCTCCGAGGCTTTTGCCGTGCTGCGGCGGCATCGAGATCATCAGCCGCCGGATCCTCCCCCGCGCGAAGGCCTCCAATACCCGGTAATAGGCCCGATGAAACGGTTTCAGCTCCAAAAACGGAAAGATCTCCCGCCCGAATTCCTCCAGGGTCCCGATGTTTTTACGCTTTTCGGCGGGATCCTGCTTGCCTGGAGCGACCTGCATTGTGGCGGGATTCTGTTTACCGGGATCCGCCTGCACTGTGGCGGAACCATCCTGCTTGCCTGGGGCTACCTGTGCTGCGACGGGATTCTGTTTGCCGGGATCCGCCTGCACTGTGGCGGAACCATCCTGCTTGCCTGGGGCTACCTGTGCTGCGACGGGATTCTGTTTGCCGGGATCCGCCTGCACTGTGGCGGAACTATCCTGCTTGCCTGGAGCATTCTGTTTTACGGCAGGCCCCTGTTCTTCTGTGGAATCCCGTGTTTTCGCGGCATGGCGTTTCCCTGTGGAATTTTGTTTTATAGAGTCCTGCTTCCCGGCGGGATTTTGTTGCCCGGCGGGAATATCCTCTGCGCCGCCATTTTCTGTCGGGGCGACCGTTCTGTCTTTGCTCTTCTTTTTGTCTCTTTCCGCGCAGCCCTCATTTGCCTTTGTTTTTGTCTTTGCCGCTGTTTTTGCGTTGTTGCTTCCGGCTTCTCCTGCTGCCGGGTTCAACCCTTGATCGCCCCGATCGGACTCTTTGACTGCTTCCGGGTTCAGCGCTTGACCGTTGCGGTTTTCGCCGGCATTTATGGACAGACCGGCGGCGTTTCCGTCTGCCGTGTCGACCGACGGCCGTTCCCGAACCGTGCGAATTGCACACGCCATCCGTTTTTCGCCGTCCGGTTCCTCCCTGGATGACGCCGCCCCGGGCGGCTTTTTGCGCGGCGCGACCTTTCCTGCGAGACTCTCGACCAAATCGATTCCCGCAACCTCTTTCCCGTTCTCTGCGCTATTCATCGGCCAAAAGCTTTTTGATGTCATTGCCGCGCAATAGTTCCCGCATGGTGTTGAACGAGAAATCGTTGTCCACTTCGCCCGCCTCGCTGAAACTCCGCAGGCTCCACCACACGGGCACCGTATCCGTCCACTCGCTGCGCCGTCCGTCGGGCGCTTCGACCGTGTCGCGGTAGACCACACAGCTGCAAGTCAGCAAAAAATCCGCCCCGGCCCCTTCGGCCCGTACCGTGCCGTTGAAATAGTGTCGCTCGCCGACCGCCTCCTTTAGCTGCCCGAGCAGCGATTTGTAATCTTCAAGGTTCAATTCGTAAATCATAAGACAATCCAATTTTTTCGCTTTTCGTTTGGCTTTTTGGGGATAATTCCTTAACTTTGCCGCTGCAAATATAGCGCTAAATTTTGAAAATTGTACTTTTTAACGTTAAATATTTTAATACAAATAATTGATCGGAATTCATGGGAGATCGAATTAAACTTATACGCAAGGCGCTCGGAATGACGCAGACCCAGCTGGCCCAGTACTTCGGTATCGGCAAGGCGGCGTTGTCGATGATCGAGACGGGACGGGCGGCGCTGTCGAACCGAAACCGCAATATTCTTATTCAGGATCTGAACGTTAACCCCGATTACCTCGAAACGGGTTCAGGTGAAATGTTCAACGCCGACCCCTCGGTGATCTCCTTTCCGCTGAAGACCGACAACTCGCTGCCGCTGCAGAGCGTGCCGCTCTATTCGATCGAGGGCACGGCGGGTCTGGTCCCCCTCTTTACGGATGGTTCAAAAAATAAACCCGTCAACTACATCCATATCCCCAACCTGCCCAAATGCGACGGCGCGATCAACATCGTCGGCGACTCGATGTACCCCCTGCTGAAGAGCGGCGACATCGTTTTGTACAAGCAGCTGCACGATCTGGGCGATATCTTTTGGGGCGACATGTATCTGCTGTCGATCGACCTGGACGGCGAGGAGTATATCACCGTGAAGTACATCCACAAGTCCGAACGGGGCGAGGCCTGGGTGAAGCTCGTGAGCCAGAACCCCCACCACGCCG
>CAZHMX010000142.1:0-3650 GCA_964533725.1 uncultured Alistipes sp.
ATCGACGACACGATCGAGATCACGATCAACCCGTCGGATATCGAGTGGGACACGTTCCGTTCGAGCGGTGCCGGCGGCCAGAACGTCAACAAAGTCGAGACGGCCGTGCGACTGCGTTACCACGGCAAGGATCCCGACACGGGCGAGGCCATCGAGTATCTGATCGAGAACATGGAGACCCGGTCGCAGCTGATGAACCGCGAGAATGCCATGCGGATCCTCCGTTCGAAGCTCTACCAGCGCGAATTGGACAAACGCATGGCCACGCAACAGGCCCTCGAGGCGACCAAAAAGAAGATCGAGTGGGGTTCGCAGATCCGCTCCTACGTCTTCGACGACCGCCGCGTGAAGGATCACCGCACGGGCGTGCAGACCTCGGCCGTGGAAGCGGTGATGGACGGCGACATAGACGCCTTCATCAAAGCCTACCTGATGGAGTACGGCGCCGAAGCCTAACGGAGGGGGGGGGCAGTCGAGAAACGGAGCAAAGGAGCAGAAGTTATTGCCGACGCGTAAAAAAACGTGTTTCAGGGCTGCAGCCCGAAACACGTTTTTTGTTTCCGAAGGGCACCGGGAAATGATCCCCGGACACCGAGGAACTTGCGACCGGCCGATCTAACGGAGTCACCCCTACCGGCAGAATGGACACTGCCGACGGAGGTGACGTCAATCCGTGGGCCTCGTCAGATCACCCTCCCCTACTCTTTTCCGTCGGGCCAGGGGCAAGGACGGCCGGTGGCTTTTACGGAGGGTCTCATGGCACCCCTCTGGCGCAGCAGGTCGGAGAGTTCGGCGGCCAGCGCGGCCGTCAGCGCCGGGTTCCGGGTACTCAAATCCTGCTCCTCGCGAATGTCGGAGGGGATGTGGTACAATTCCTTGCGGCCTGTCTTATAGGAATATACCAATTTCCACGGACCTTTGCGCAGGGCGCAATTGAGGTTGATGCCCGGGCCGTCGAGTCCCCACACGTTGGGATAGTTCCACACTATGGGGCGGTCGGGCGCAGGGTGTCCCTCGCCGCGAAGCAGCGGAACAAAGCTCACACCGTCGACAGGCGCCTTCGTTTCGTAATGCCCCACGCGGGCCATCTCCAGAATCGTAGGATAGAAATCCTCGATCATCACATACTCGCCGCA
Source organism: uncultured Alistipes sp. (assembly GCA_964533725.1). Taxonomy (GTDB): domain Bacteria; phylum Bacteroidota; class Bacteroidia; order Bacteroidales; family Rikenellaceae; genus Alistipes. The sequence continues at coordinate 1,137 of CAZHMX010000142.1, forward strand.
CCGGCTCCCCGCCTGCGTCACGCCGGGCCATGAGACGATCATCGGCTCGCGGATGCCGCCCTCGTACAGGGAACCTTTGCCGCTGCGCAGCGGATCGTTCTGCGTGTGGGGTTCGCCGTCCCGCCAGAACGGGGAGGCAGCCAGACCGCCATTGTCGGCCATAAACAGGATAATCGTGCGTTCGGCCATGCCGCTGGCCTCCACCCAGTCCATGATGTCGCCTAAACTCTTGTCCATGCCCTCGATCAGAGCGGCATAGGCGGCCTCTTTCTCGGTCAGACCCTTGGCGATATATTTGTCATAGTAGCGGTTGTCCCTGTCGATGGGAACATGCACGGCGTAATGGGACATATAGAGGAAGAAGGGCTGGTTGTAGGCCTTGGCCTTGTCGAGCGCCTTGAGCGCCTCCCGGGTCAGGGCCTCGGTGGCAAACGTGCCCGTACCCCAGTATTCGCGCAGATCGGGAACGGCAAACGGCGAAGTGGGGGTGCCGTCGGGGTTGTGGCCGTAATTGAACTCACTCAAATAGGTAGCCAGCCCTCCGGCCGCATGCCCGGCGATATTGGTCTCGAATCCCCAGTGCCCGGGGTATTCGCCGGGAGTATCCGTCGCGCCGAAATGGGCTTTGCCGCAATGGATGGTGTGGTAGCCGTTCCGGCGCAGCAGGTCGACGAACGACGTGCCTACGTAGGTGTGCGGCGTACCCTCCACCTGCGACACGCCGTTGAAATTCCACTGCGGAAGCTCCAGCGTATCGTCGGGCAGGTCGGTGGTCGCATCGCGCTTGAAGGTCCAGTTCGTGACGTTGTGCCGTGCCGCATTGGCGCCCGTGATCAGACTACACCTCGAAGGCGAGCTGATGGCACAGGCGTAGGCCTGCGTGAAAGCCATGCCGTTGCGCGCCAGGCGTTCCATGTTGGGTGTTTCGTAGGCGTCGTTATAGCGGGTGCGTTCGGTCCAGAAAGGGTATGACGTATCCTGCCAGCCCATGTCGTCGACCATAAACAGAATGATGTTGGGCCGGTCCGCCGCCGTCTGCGCCGCGACCGCACCTGCCGAGAGCACCGCGACTCCGGCCATCACGAATCTTTTATCCATATATGCCCTGTCAAGTATTGTTTCCGGGTTTACAAATATACGAATAAGTGAGCGCAAAAGCAAATAAATTTACTTTTGCCGAACGGAAGTATATTCGGCGAAGCCAAATATACGAATAAATTTCGAATAATTTCAATTTCGCACTCGCTTCCGAGGCTGCCGGACCATCCGTTTTCACGAAATTCCGATAAAAAAATCGGATCGAAGTGTATCACGGAACACATTTTTTTCTTATCTTTGACCTCGCAAGAGCGATGCAGACGGGCAGCAGAACAGAACAACCCGCAACCGCATGCGGATCTTGCCGACAAACAGAGGAATAACTAAAAGTTTAACGTTTTATTAATCCAACCCAATGAAACATATCCTGATCATCGGTGCAGGCGGACAGATCGGTTCCGAATTGACATCGTTTCTGCGCGCCCACTACGGCGAAACCAATGTGCTGGCTACCGACCTCCGCTACTCCGAACTGCTGGCCGCCGAAGGTCCGTTCGAGACACTCGACGCCCTGGACGCCCCCGCGCTCGACGCTCTGGTAAAACGCTATAAGATCGATGCAATCTTCAACCTGGCCGCCCTGCTGTCGGCCGTGGGCGAAAAAAATCCCCAGCTCGCCTGGAAGATCAACATCGGCGCACTGACCAACTCGCTGGAGGTCGCCCGCGAAAACAAATGCGCGGTCTTCACCCCCTCGTCGATCGGCGCCTTCGGTCCCACGTCGCCCAAAGTCGCCACGCCGCAGGATACCGTCATGCGTCCCACCACCATGTACGGCGTGTGCAAGGTGACGGGCGAGCTGTTGAGCGACTACTATTTCCAGCGCTTCGGCGTCGACGCCCGTTCGGTCCGTTTCCCGGGTCTGATCTCGAATGTTACCCTGCCGGGCGGCGGCACGACCGATTATGCCGTGGAAATCTACTACGAGGCCATCCGTCACGGCCGTTTCACCTGCCCCATTCCGTCGGATGTCTATATGGATATGATGTACATGCCCGATGCACTGCGCGCCTGCATGGAACTGATGGAGGCTGATCCCGCGAAACTGGTTCACCGCAACAGCTTCAACATCGCCTCGATGAGCTTCACCCCCGAAATCATCGCTGCCGAGGTGAAGAAGTGTCTGCCGGGCTTCACGATGGACTACGACGTCGACCCCGTCAAGGAGAACATCGCCCGCAGCTGGCCCGATTCGTTGGACGACTCGTGCGCCCGCGAGGAGTGGGGCTGGAAACCGCAGTGGGATCTGAAGGCCATGACCGAGGATATGCTCGACCATATTCGCCACAAGTTGATCGCCGAGTTGTAGACAACGCCAAAGAGAGCAAAAAGGGTTGCGACGGTTCTGTCGTGACCCTTTTTTTGATACGACTGCGCTCGTCGGGGCGGGATAGGACCCCGCCCCTTGCCGCGCGG
>CAZHMX010000143.1:0-3646 GCA_964533725.1 uncultured Alistipes sp.
GGTTCGCCCGTCCGGCTGGGCCCGACCACGGGCCCAAGGAGGACAGTCGTATCGTGACACTACCCTATTATTTTGCAGACAGAGTTACGGCGGCGGGATCCAAGGTCCCGGATTCGGCTTTGACTTCGATCGGGCCGCGGGTGCCGTCGGACTGAACAATCAAGAGGGCTTTGCCGTAAAAGGCCCGGCGACGGTCGGATTTGAAGGGTTCGGGAGAGATGGGCGAACCGTTGTCCACACCGACATTGCGGCCGGCCCCGTCGACCGTGAAAATCAATTCATTGTCGGCCCAGGGGCAGAGGTTGCCCTCGCGGTCGACAACCTCCGCCGTAAGGTAACAGAGGTCGGTTCCGTCGGCCGTTATTGTCCGCCGGTCGGGTGTCAGGCGCACGGCACAAGGTTCGGAGGCGGTGCGGATCGATTGGCGGGCTACCTCCCGGCCCTCCTTGCGCGATATCACCTCGACCGTACCCGGGGCAAAGGTCACGCGCCACGCGGCATGGTATACCTCCTCCTCGGGATGACGGATGCCCGCCGAAGCGCCGTTGACGAAGAGTTCCACCTCGTCGGCATTGTTGTAATAAGCCCAGAGGTCGACCACGGCGCCCGGTTCCCAATTCCAGTGGGGGAAGAGGTGCAGAACGGTCTTGTCGGGACGCCAGCGGCTCTGGTACATATAATAGATATCCTTCGGGAAACCGGCCAAGTCGACGATCCCGAAATAGGAGCTGCGGGCGGGCCAGCCGTAGGGCGTGGGTTCGCCCAAATAGTCGAAACCGGTCCAGATGAACTGACCCGAAACAAAATCGAGGCGGTCGACACAGCGCAGGGTCGTCTCGTGAGTCGATCCCCAGGGCACGTGGCAGTTGTCGTAGGAGGAGCAGCTGAACGAAGGGTCGAAGAAGGGCTTGTCCCACCGTTCGGGCCAGATGTAGGCGGTATCCGAGGGCATGCGGTAGTAACCGCGCGTCATCAGCCCGGAGACGCTCTCGGTGACGACAAAAGGTTGTCCGGGGAAGTTCTGCGGCACCTTGTCGAACCATTTTTCGTGATAGTTATAACCGATGATATCCAGCGACTTGCTACGGAAAAGGTGATTACGCACGGCGGGTTCGTCGCAGCCGGCCGTAATCGGTCGCGCGGGATCGAGCGCACGGACCATACCCGCCAGTTTGCGGGTCAGCAGCGCACCGATCGACCGGTCGGCAGCCTCTTCGGCATTCCCTTCGTCGGGTCCTGCGAGGTCGCAATCCAAACCGAGCAAGGCGGCTTCGGCGGGTGAAAGGGCTTCGGCAAGCGTGTTGTCGCGCTGTTCGGGAACCTCGTTGCCGATACTCCAAAGAATGACCGAGGGATGGTTGCGGTCGCGGCGGATCAGGTCGGCCAGGTCGCGTTCGTGCCATGCGTCGAAGTAACGCGAATAGTCGCAGGCGACCTTGCGCTTCCGCCAGACATCGAACGCCTCGTCCATCACCATAAGCCCCAGGCTGTCGCAAAGGTCGAGCAACTCGGGGGCGGGCGCGTTGTGGGTCGTGCGGATGGCATTGGCGCCCATCTCCTTCATCAGCTGCAACTGTCGTTCGATCGCCCGGCGGTTGACGACAGCCCCCAGCGCACCGGCATCGTGGTGCAGGCATACACCGTTGATCTTCAGGTTTTCACCGTTAAGAAAGAAGCCCCGCCCGGCGTCGAATGCCAGTGTGCGGAAACCCGTCACGACTTCGGTTTCGTCGACCGTACGGCCGTCGACCGAGAGTTGCGTTTCGAGGCGATAGCGGTGCGGCGTGTCGGGCGACCAGCGTTGCGGACGGGTGACGGTCAAGGTGCAATCGACCGTCCGCGAGCAGGCGATGCCCGGCGTGCCGTCTCGGGGTGCATCGGGATTAAGGAACGCACCGGGATCGGCAGGCAGCCGGAAGCTTTCGCGGCGGGTTGCGGCCGTCGAACCGTCGGGAGCCACCAGACGGAGGGTCAGTTGCGCCTCAACCTCCTCGGCGGAGGCGTTTACTATGGCGGTGGCGACGCGCAGGCGGGCCGTCTCGTCCGTAATATCGTAAGGCACCACCTGTTGTCCCCACAGCGGGAGGTAGACCGCACCTTTTTCACGAAGCCACACATGGCGGTAGATGCCGCAGCCCGAATACCAGCGGGAGTTGGGTTGTTCGGAATTGTCGACCTTGACGGCGAGGAGGTTATCGCTGTCGGCGACAAGCCACGGGGTGATTTCGTAGCTGAACGAGGCGTAACCGTTGGGACGCACGCCCAGGAGATGGCCGTTGATATAGACCGAGGAGTTCATATAGACGCCGTCGAAATCGACAAAGAGATGTTTGCCCTGCAAGTCGCGGCCCGGGTTGAAGTGTTTGCGGTACCAGCCGATGCCTCCGGGAAGTGCGCCCCCGCCCGTGCCTGCGGGGTGATGCTCGCTGAACTCGCCCTCGATGGCCCAGTCGTGCGGCAGATCGAGAGGACGCCACGCGCTGTCGTCGAAGGCGGGATCGGCAGCCCGATCGTCGGCGGTGAGCGAAAAGAGCCAGCCCTTGTCGAACGATTGGCGGCGAGGCGGTTTTGCTGTCGTGCAGGCGGCCGAGAGCCCAAAGACGAGCAAGATCCAAAGAATCCGATTTATATATTTCATAATAAAAGCCTTATAATTTTATTTTCAGTTCTTCGCCCCGATATTCGATCTCTTTTCCCGAGGCGCTGACGGCATTCGGGACGGGATGCGCGGCATCGACCCGAACCACGCGGAAACGGCGCGTGGCGGGCATCCCTTCGTAGGACCCCTCGCGCGCGGCGACGGTCAGCGTGCGGTCCGCCTCGCTGTAGGAGAACCGGATTTTGGAGAAGCAGCCCTTTTCGTAATTGTAGTTGATCCCCTCGTCCTCGTAGAGGGTAAATTCGCCGTCCCGGCCGCCATAGACCGCAATCGTCAACGGATCGTCGCTCTGCTGCATGGCGTACATCAACTCCCCTGCCGCAGGAAGGATCGACCCGCCGCGTACGTAGAGCGGGATCTGTTCGTAGGGGGCGTCGACCGTAGCCGTACGGCCGCCCGGGAGGCATTGTCCCGTATAGAAGTCGTACCACACCTCGTTTTCGGGGAAGTAGACCTGCCGCCGGCGCTGGCCGCAATGGCAGACCGGAGCAACCAGCAACGCGGGACCGAACATATATTGATCCTTGAGATTCAGCGTATTCGGATCCGACGCGAAGTCCATCACCATCGGCCGCATGATCGTGTAGTCGTCGAAGAAGGTCATCCCGCAGAGCGAATAGATATAGGGCAGCAGCGTATAGCGCAGTTTCGTATAGCGGACGATGCTCCTGTAGGCGGGATGATCCTCGGGGGCGATATGGAATACCTCGCGCCGGGGCCACTGGCCGTGGGCACGGAAGAGCGGCACGAAGGCGCCGAACTGGTACCAGCGGGTATTCAGCTCGCGCCACTCCTTCAGATCGGCGTTCTCCTGCCCCGTGCGGTCGAAGAGTTTCTGCGCCCGGACGTAGCGGTCCTCGACACAAAAACCGCCGATATCCATCGTCCAATAGGGAATACCGCTCACGGAGAAGTTCAGTCCCGCAGCGATCTGTGCCGCAAGGTCCTCCCAGCGGGTGGCTATGTCGCCGCTCCAGGTGGCCGTGG
>CAZHMX010000144.1:0-3637 GCA_964533725.1 uncultured Alistipes sp.
GCGGCAAGGGGCGGGGTCCTATCCCGCCCCGACGAGCGCAGTCGCCTCAAGACAAAAAAGGGGGCACCCGGCGCCGAATCCGAGTCCCCCTCCGGCATCACTATCCAGTCGTTCGGCGTAAGAAAGGCTAAATATTGAGATCGGATTTAGCGGAGTCTTCAGATAGAATTATCGAAAAAATCGTCGGAGAGATTTTTCTCGTCGGCGTGAACACGGTCGAACCAGCTGCTGCGCGAACGTGACATACAGCGAAACATCCGCCCCGTGCCCTCGACCGACTGGTCGAACTGCATCGAATTGTTGATCGACATCGAGGACGCCACCGCCTCGACATCCTGGTTGGCACCGATATAGGCAAAGACCCAGCCTTCGGATTTCAGCTTCTCGACCAAGGCTTTGATCGCACGGCCGCCGTATTCGAGCGACGAATTCTCCATGCCGTCGGTTATGATCGTCACCAGAACTTTGTCGGCCGGAGCCACGTATTCGCGCAAGGCATTCAGCGACCGTCCCATGGCGTCGTAGAGCGGGGTGCTGCAACGGGGACAGTAGGAGTCGCCCGACATCTCGCTGACCTCGACAATGGGCATACGGTCGTAGAGCGTCTTGATCTCCGAGGAGTTGAAGGTGACGAGCGTAAACAGGTGTTCCTGCTCGTCGGCGTATCTTTGCTGGGCGTCGCGAATGGTCTGGATGGTCTCGTTTACACCCGAGACAGCCTGGCGCTCGATGCACGACATCGAGCCGCTCTCGTCCAGGATGATCAAATTGAAAATGCGTGTTTTCATGGCTTTGTTATTTTTGTGTTTGCAGGGTTGTTTGTAATAGAAGAGGTTTTGCGAAACGGCAATCTATCGGAAAAACGAAAAAAATCGCACGGCAATCAAAAACCGATACAGCGGCACCGAGGCCGGACCGTGCGTTCGCGCACTTGCCTGCTGAAAGCGGGACGGCGGCCCGTTGCATCCGCCGCTAAAAGCGGGGTAAAAGCAGGTCGGGCGCCGAGGTGGATCCGCGACGTGTCGCAGCGCACAAAAAATTTGCTTTTTCGGCCGACTTTTCGTATTTTTGCGCGGTTATGGAACAATTCGTTGTCAGTGCACGCAAGTACAGGCCGGCGACATTTCGATCGGTCGTGGGGCAGAAGCATATCACCTCTACCCTCAAGAACGCTATCGAGCGGGGTCAGCTGGCCCACGCCTATCTCTTCTGCGGGCCCCGGGGTGTGGGAAAAACCACCTGCGCCCGTATCTTTGCCAAAGCTATCAACTGTTTGAATCCCAGTCAGTCGGAGGCTTGCAACGCATGCGAGTCCTGTCGCAGTTTCAACGAAAACCGCTCGCTCAACATCCACGAATTGGACGCCGCGTCGAACAACTCGGTCGACGACATCCGCCAGTTGATCGAACAGGTCCGAATCATTCCGCAGGTGGGCCGCTACTCGGTCTTCATCATCGACGAGGTCCACATGCTCTCGGCCGCGGCCTTCAACGCCTTTCTGAAAACCCTCGAGGAACCGCCGCAGCACGCCATATTTATCCTCGCCACCACCGAGAAACACAAGATTCTGCCGACGATCCTGTCGCGCTGTCAGATTTACGACTTCAACCGCATCCGCGTCGAGGATGCCGTGGAATACCTCCGATATATCGCCCGCGAAGAGGGGATCGAGGCCGACGACGAGTCCCTGAACCTGATCGCACAGAAGGCTGACGGCGGTATGCGCGACGCGCTGTCGATGTTCGACAAGGCGGTCTCGTTCTGCGGCAAACGCCTCCAGTACAACGAGGTGGCGCAGACACTCAACGTGCTGGATTACGACACCTATTTCGGCATTACGGACCTGTTGCGCGAGGGCGACTACGTCGGGGCGTTGGTGGCCTTCGACGGGGTGTTGTCCCGCGGATTCTCGGGGCAGACCTTTATGGCGGGACTGAACCGCCACCTGCGCGACCTGCTGGTGTCGCAAAACGAGGCTACGGCCCGACTGCTGGAGCTGACAGGGACCCTGATGGAACGATACCGCGTGCAGGCTCGGGCCTGCACTACCGGGTTTTTGTTCGGCGCCATCTCGGTGCTGACCGAACTCGACGGAAAAATCCGACTGTCGTCAAACCAGCGGCTGTTGGTTGAACTGGGACTGATGAAGATCAGCGGTCTGCAGTCAAAAAAAAAATAGCCTGACCGATCCTTTCGAGGCAGAGGACCTCCCGCTGCCCGAATTACCCGAAAAGTCCGCCCAGCGCACAGCCGGAAGCGGAACCGGAACAACGCAAGGGGCCGGCACAGCACAAGGAACCAGGACGGTGCAAGGGACCGGGACCGGGGCAGTGCAAGAGGCCGGGACAACAAACCCTACTCCGGGGAGAGCCGGAGAAGCGGCAACACCCGCCTCGACGACAACGGCAGGGGGGCAAAGTCCGACAGCGCCACAGCGTCCGGCGCAGCAACCGGTTCCGCAAGCGTCGGTCGAAATGCGGCAGACACCGATGCCGAGCAATGCCGGGCCGCAACCCGTCGGGGGGATAACCGGAACGGCGGCAACGCAGATGCTGACAGCGCGACCGGCAGGTGCGCAGAACGGGACGACGGCGCAACAAAACGCAGAGGCGGTGCGGCGTCCTTCGATTTTCTCGATCTCGGCAATGATGGGAGGGAGCAACAACCCGACCGAGCAGCCCGAGGCGAAAAAGGAGGAGCGGCAACCCGACGTCGACCCTCGGACCGAGGCCAAACTCGCGGCCGCACGCGGGGCCATCCTCGAGATGCTGCAGGCCACGCGTCCGCGTTTCTGGTCGGTATTCGAGCAGATGACCCTTCGCGGCAACCGGATCGGCGTCAGCGTTCCCTCGCACGCCCTGGCCGAGGAGTTGCAGCGCTGCCGTACGGAGCTGCTGATGCAGATCGCCCAGAAGGCGGATGTGAAGGGTTATATGGAGCTGGATGTGACGGTGAACGAGACCTTCCAGGCAGCGAAACCGATCCGGCTGGAGGACCGGGTGAAATTTTTGATGGAGAAAAACCCGCTGCTGCAAAAACTGCGCAAGGAGTTGGAGCTGGAGGCGGACTAACCGAATAACGAATTATAAAAAAGAGAAAAACAATATGGCACTGAAAAATTTTATCGAAGAACTGGAGTGGCGCGGCATGATCCACACGATCATGCCCGGCGCAAAGGAACAACTTGAAAAAGAGATGACTACGGCCTACTTAGGCATTGACCCGACGGCCGACTCGCTGCACATCGGCCACTTAGTGGGCGTGATGATCCTGAAACATTTCCAGATGTGCGGCCACCGGCCTATCGCCCTGGTGGGCGGCGCTACGGGTATGATCGGCGACCCGAGCGGCAAGTCGCAGGAGCGCAATCTGCTCGACGAGGCTACCCTGCGCCACAACCAGGAAGCCATCAAACGCCAGCTCTCGAAGTTGATCGACTTCGAGTCCGACGCCGACAACAAAGCGTTGATGGTCAACAACTACGACTGGATGAAGAACTTCTCGTTCCTGGAGTTTATCCGCGATATCGGCAAGCTGATCACCGTGAACTACATGATGGCCAAAGATTCGGTGAAGAAGCGCTTCAACGGCGAGGGCGACGGCATGTCGTTCACCGAATTCTCGTATCAGCTCGTCC
>CAZHMX010000145.1:0-3635 GCA_964533725.1 uncultured Alistipes sp.
TTCGCCCGTCCGGCTGGGCCCGACCACGGGCCCAAGGAGGACAGTCGTTGTCAGTCCCTATTCGCCGAGCAGTAATTTTCCCACCGGTCGATCACGGCCTGGAGGTCATCGGGGAGTGGGGTTTCGAAATAGACTTCGCGGCGGGTTGTGGGGTGGACGAAGCCGAGGGAGCGGGCGTGGAGGGCCTGGCGGGGCATGAGGGCGAAGCAGTTTTCGACGAACTGTTTGTATTTGGCGAAGGTGGTGCCTTTGAGTATGCGGTCGCCGCCGTAGCGTTCGTCGGCGAAGAGGGGGTGGCCCTGCCACTGCATGTGGACGCGGATCTGGTGGGTGCGGCCGGTCTCCAGGCGGCATTCGACGAGGGTCACATAGCCGTAGCGGCGCAGCACGCGCCAGTGGGTTACGGCGTGTTTGCCCTGGCTGCCGTCGGGGAAGACGCACATGGACTGACGGTCGCGGGGCGAGCGGCCGATATGGCCGGTGATGGTCCCTTCGTCGGCCTCCATGTCGCCCCAGACGAGGGCCACATAACGGCGGGTGATGGTGTGGTCGAAGAACTGTTTGGCCAAACGGGCGCAGGCCTGTTCGTTTTTGGCCACGACCAAAAGGCCCGAGGTGTTTTTGTCGATGCGGTGGACCAGACCTGCGCGCTGGTCGCCCTCGCTGAAGAGGGGGAGGTGGCGCAGATGATACATCAGGGCGTTGACCAGCGTGCCGTCCCAGTTGCCGTGGCCCGGGTGGACGACCATGCCGGCGGGTTTGTTGACGATCAGCAGGTCGTCGTCTTCGTAGGGGATGTCGAGGGGGATATCCTGGGCCACGATGGCGGTGTCGCGCTTGGGATAGGGCATGACCACCGACACGCGGTCCAGCGGTTTGATCTTGTAGCTCGATTTGGCGGGGCGGTCGTTCACTAACACGTTGCCGCTGTCGATGGCGGCCTGAATGCGGTTGCGCGAACAGTGCTGCATGCGGACGGTGAGGAACTTGTCCAGCCGCAGCAGGGTCTGGCCGCGGTCGGCCGTGACGCTGAAATGTTCGAACAGTTCGTCGCCCTCCGTTTCATCCTCCGCTCCGTCGTCCGTTCCGTTGTCGGCCCCGTTGTCGGCCCTGTCGTTCGGGAACCCGTTGTTCGCCAGGGAATTATCCTCCGTCGGCGTGCTGCCTGCGCAATCGGGTGCGGCGGCCTGCGGGTCCTGCTCCCCGGGAACCGTGCGTTCCTCGGGATCCATGGACGCCCGGGCGCGCGTTTGCAGGTCGGAATCCATCGGTCGGTCGGGGGTCATCAGTCGAAAAATTCGGATTCGTCGATCTGTTCTTCCTCGGCGGAGGTCGCGGGACGGGGGGAGAGACGGAGCGAGTCGCTCTGCTCCTTGCGCAACCGTTCCAGTTCGCGCAGCCGGCGGGCGTGGAGCGTGTCGGACTCGATGCGGTTGCGTTCCACGCGGTCCGGATCGAGCGAGAGGGTGAGGTCGACGGCCGAGCCGTAGGCCACCTCGCAACCGTAGCCGACCGACTGCGCCGACACGAGGGCCGACTTCTCCTCCAGACGGTCGATATCGCCGTCGTAGCGGATCCTGCCCACGTTCAGACCGCACTCCCACAGGCGGCTTTTGGCCTCGCGCAACGTGTGGCCGATGGCCTGCGGCACACGGGTCAGCTCCTCGGGATTCTCCAGTCCGACGTAGAGCACGACGCCCGAACCGGCCTCGATCTTCAGGCGGCTGCCCGCCTTGACGGGTTTGCCGTCGACCGTCTGCTCGAGGACGTAGTTGGTGGCCATATCCTCGCGGTAGACGATGCGGTCGATCTGCAGCTGGGCCAGCTCGAGCAGGCTGCGGGCCTGGCGCAGCGAGCGGCCGGCGACGTAGGGCACGTCGACCATCTGACGCGAGAAGGCGTTGATGGTCACATAGATCGTGCGGTCGGGCTTGACTTCGGTGCCGGCTTTGGGCAGCTGGTCGAGGACGATGCCGCCGTCGTAGGCGGGGACGTAGAGCGAGTCGTTGATCGCCACGCGCAGGTCGGTGCTCTTGAGCAACCGCACGGCGTCGTCGAAGGCGATGCCGGCGAGGTCGGGGACGATGCGGCGGGCGCCGTGGCGCGTGGCCAGCCCCATCAGGAGGTGTGCCGCGACGGCCAGGACGATCAGGACGCCCAGGATCTGCGCCGCATTGCGGACCAGGCCGTGCCGTTTAAACCAGTCGAGTATGATTTTCAGTCTGTTCATAGTCTATTTCGGTGCTTTGCGATAGAGATAGATGGCGATGGCCATATAGATCAGGTTGGGGAGCCAGACGGCCAGCCCGGGGGGTATGGTGCCGCTCTTGGCGAACTCCTCGAAGAAGCGGTTGAAGAGGATATACGAGAAACAGAGTCCCGTGCCGATACCGATGTGGAGTCCCGTGCCGCCGCGCACCTTGCGCGAGGAGAGCGAGACGCCGATAAGCGTCAGGATGAAGGTGGCCAGCGGGTAGGCGAACCGGGCATGACGCTCCACCTCGATGAGGTTGATCGAGTCCGAACCCTTCGCGCGCTGCTGTTGCAGAAATTCGTTCAGCTCGTCGATCTGCATGGTCTTGATCAGGTCGTAGACCATCAGCAGCTCGTTGACATTCAGATTGATCAGCGTGTCGAGGTTGCGGTGTTGCGTGAAGGTCTCCTGCCCCAGCGAGTCGATCGTGCGGCGGGTGAAACGGTCGGCCGACCAGCGGCGGTTTTCGGGGTTGAATCCCACGCGGGCGGCCTCGAGCGACGAGGTGATCGTGCCGTTCTCGTAGTGTTCGAGCACGAAGAAGTCGGCCTCGTTGGTGGCTTTGCTGAAGCCGCGCACGTAGACGAACGTGCCGGGTTCGATCTGCCGGTAGATGTGGCGGTCGAACTGTTCGCGCACGCGGTTGCGGCGGTATTTGCTCTCGAAATCGACCACGCTCCGCTGCGTCACGGGGATCACCCACAGGTTGAGCACTAACGACAGGGTGGTGATGATCAGCGCGCCCACGAAGTAGGGCCACATCAGCCGGCGGAAGCTCATGCCTCCCGACAGCATCGCCACGATCTCGGTCTGGTAGGCCATCTTCGAGGTGAAGAAGATCACGGCGATAAAGGTGAACAGACCGCTGAACTGGTTGATAAAGAAGGGTACGAAGTTCAGATAATAGTCGACGATGATGGCCTTCAGCGGGGCTTTGTACTCGGTGAAGGAGTCGACCTTCTCCACATAGTCGAAGATCACCACCACGATGATGATCATCGCGATGGCGAAGAAATAGGTACTCAAAAACTTGCCGATGATGTACCGATCGAGGATCTTAAGGCCGGGCCAGCGCAGTTTCATCTCTTTATGGTCTTTAGCGTCGTCGGCCGAGTTTTTCGACGGCCGAGGCCTTCCATGCGGCGTAGTCGCCGGCCACGATGTGTTCGCGTGCCGTGCGGACCAGTTGCAGATAGAAGGCGATGTTGTGCAGCGAGGCGATCTGTGCCGCCAGCATCTCGCCGCAGACGGTCAGGTGGTGGAGGTAGGCCTTCGAATAGGTGCGGTCGAAGGTCGTTCCCGTGGGGTCGATGGGCGAGAAATCGGTCTCCCACTTCTTGTTGCGGATGTTGATCGTCCCCTCCCACGTGAAGAGCTGCCC
>CAZHMX010000146.1:0-3588 GCA_964533725.1 uncultured Alistipes sp.
AGCTGGATGAGGTATTTGATGATGGCGATGATATCCTCGCGCGTCAGCGTGCGGATCGCGGGATCGATGTCCATGTTGAGTTTCTTGTTGATGCGGTAACGGCCGACGTCTCCCAGGTCGTAGCGCTTGTCCGAGAAGAAAAGCTTCTCGATCACATCGCGGGCCGTAGCCTCATCGGGCGGCTCGGAGGCGCGCAACTGTCTGTAAATAAATACGACGGCCTCTTTTTCGGAGTTGCAGGTATCCTTCTGCAACGTATTGTAGATGATCGAGAAGTCGACCCCGGTAGGATTCTCCTTGTGCAGCAGAATGCTCTTGGCGCCGCTCTCGATAATGCGGTCGATATGCTCCTCTTCGAGCACCGTCTCACGTTCCACGTCGACGTTGATACGCTCGATCGAATAGACCTCGCCGGTATCCTCGTCCACGAAATCCTCGAAGCTCGAGCTCAGGACGCGGGCGGCCAGCTTGCGGCCCACAGCCTTCTTGAGGTTGGTCTTGTTGACCTTCACCTCGTCGGCCAGGTCGAAGATCTCGAGGATCTGCTGGTCGGTTTCGAAACCGATGGCACGCAACAGGGTCGTCACGGGCAACTTCTTCTTACGGTCGATGTAGGCATACATCACGTTGTTGATGTCCGTAGCGAACTCGATCCACGAACCCTTGAAGGGAATAATACGCGCCGAATAGAGCTTCGTGCCGTTGGTGTGCATGCTCTGCCCGAAGAATACGCCGGGCGAACGGTGCAACTGCGAGACGATGACGCGCTCGGCGCCGTTGATGACGAACGTACCCCGCTCGGTCATGTAGGGAATCGTCCCGAAATAGACGTCCTGCACCACCGTACCGAAGTCCTCGTGTTCTTCGTCGGTGCAGTAGAGTTTCAATTTGGCCTTCAGGGGAACGCTGTAAGTCAGACCGCGCTCCAAACACTCCTCAATCGTGTAGCGGGGCGGGTCGATATAGTAGTCGATGAACTCCAGAACGAAGTTGTTCCGGGTATCGGTAATCGGGAAATTCTCCTGAAACACCTTGTAGAGACCCTCGTTTTTACGGTTCTCCGCCGTAGTGTCCATCTGAAAGAAATCCCGGAATGATTTGAGCTGCACCTCCAGCAAGTCGGGATAAGGCACCCGGTTCTTGACCGTCGAGAAGCTAATTCGTTGTTCAGTTTTTGGTGTGGACATCGGTATCCGAAATTTAGTTGAAGTGTAAGTAACTCGTGGGTTATTTACCACATCCTTTTTGCCGCGAATTTTCAGTCAGTTGTCTGTTACTCTTCCATCTATCGTTATTGCCGCCTCGCAGTCGACCGGTTTTGCCCTACGGCCGGCCCGTATCGCCTCGCGCCGTTCCGGGATCGATTACTTCAAGTCTCGCCCCCTTCGGAATCGCTCGCTGCGCCTTCGCATTCACCGCCGCCGCGCCCAAGGATCGAGTCCCTCAAGATCTGCTCCCCCTCGGAATCGCTCGCCGCGCCTTCGCTTTCAACGCCGCCGCACCCAAAGATCGAGTCCCTCAAGATCTGCTCCCCCTCGGAATCGCTCGCTGCGCCTTCGCTTTCAACGCCGCCACGCCCAAGGATCGAATCCCTCAAGATCTGCTCCCCCTCGGAATCGCTCGCTGCGCCTTCGCTTTCAACGCCGCCGCACCCGGGTCGAGTCCGGAACAATCACTGCCCCCCTCGATAAGGTCGGACCCTGAAATCACACAAGACACCCTCGTCTCGCTCGCTCACGGCCCACCCCGGTAAATACGGCCCCGATTGGCACAATAATGCCGGCCACTCGCTTTTAGGAAACGATCGGCCGGAGGAAGAATCCCGACAACCGCCTTTGTTTATCCCGCTAATGCCCTCAGTGCAAGTATTTTACACAGTGAGAGCATCACAGAAACCTTCAGGTCGGACACAGCTCCGCGGCACTTCCGGCCTAAAGGGCAAGAAAGGCATAGAGCTTACCTCGTGTAAGCCCTATACCTGCGTTGTCTGAATAGATCAGCAGTCACCCGGACTACTTAATCTCAACTTCAGCACCGGCGTCCTCGAGCTGCGACTTGATCTGCTCAGCCTCCTCTTTCGAAACGCCCTCTTTTACGTTCTTCGGTGCACCGTCAACCAGAGCCTTGGCGTCGCCCAGCGACAGACCTGCGATCTCCTTAACGGCCTTGATAACCTGAAGTTTAGCCTGACCGGCTGCCTTCAATACTACGTCGAACGACGTCTTCTCCGCAACAGCGGCCTCACCGGCGCCGGCAGCAGGTGCAGCGACTGCGACAGCAGCAGCAGCGGGTTCAATGCCATACTCCTCTTTGAGGATGGTAGCCAGTTCGTTTACCTCTTTTACGGTCAAATTTACCAGCTCTTCGGCCAGTTTCTTTACATCTGCCATAGTTGTAGTTGTGTATTAAATTTTTTGTTTTTGTACTTGTTTAGTTGTTGCGCTCTTCGAGCGTCTTTACCAGACCGGCGATCAACTGGCCTGCATTCGACTGCAGAGCCGAGATAACGTTCTTGGCCGGCGACTGCAGCAGGGCGACGATATCGGCGATAAGTTCCTCGCGGCTCTTGATCGTGCTCAACGTGTCGAGCTGGTTGTCGCCTACATATACGCATCCTTCGACATAGGCTGCCTTCAGGACGGGTTTGTCACTCTTCTTGCGGAACTCCTTGATCAAAACGGCGGGAGTTTTGCCCGTCTCGCAGAACATCACTGCGGTAGGACCTTCCAGCACGCTCACCAGTTCGGCATCGGCCTTGTCCACCTGCTCCAACGCGTGACGCAGCAGGGTGTTCTTCACCACAATCAGCTTCACTTTGCTCTCGAAGCACTTGCGGCGCAAGGCAGAGGTCTGCTCGGCGTTCAGCTTCTCGAGGTCGGCCACATAGAAGTGAGGATAGGCGTTGAGCTGCTCAACAAGACCGTCGATCACAGCCTGTTTTTCTTGTTTGGTCATTACTTAATCCTCCCTTTTATTTGTTATCAATGGATTTGGCATCAATCTGCAAACCGGCGCTCATCGTCGTCGAGAGGTAGATGCTCTTGACATACTGGCCCTTGGCGGCCGACGGCTTGAGTTTGATGATGGTGTTCAGCACCTCGGCGGCATTCTCGACGATCTTGGCAGGCTCGAACGATACCTTGCCCACCGAGCAGTGAACGATACCGTACTTGTCCACCTTGAAGTCGATCTTACCGGCCTTGACCTCCTTGACGGCCTTGGCGATATCCATCGTCACGGTACCCGTCTTGGGGTTCGGCATCAAGCCGCGGGGACCCAGGATACGGCCCAGCGCACCGACTTTACCCATCACGTTGGGCGTGGTGATGATCACGTCGACATCCGTCCAACCGCCCTTGATCTTCTCGACATACTCGTCCAGACCTACATAGTCGGCACCGGCTGCGGTAGCCTCGGCCTCCTTGTCGGGAGTACACAGAACCAGCACGCGGACGGTCTTGCCCGTACCGTGGGGCAGCGTAACCACGCCGCGGACCATCTGATTGGCCTTGCGGGGGTCAACACCCAGACGCACGTCGATATCGACCGAAGCATCGAATTTCGTAAAGGTAATTTCCTTCAGAAGAG
>CAZHMX010000147.1:0-3582 GCA_964533725.1 uncultured Alistipes sp.
GGGTTCGCCCGCGCGGCTGGGCCAAACCATTGGCCCAAGGAGCGCAGTCGCTGTCGGTACGCGGCGTCAGAGATTCACGCGTACGGCCCGTTGCACGCCTTTTATGCGCATGATGGAGTGGATGACGGTATCGATGACGGAGGTGCTGGGGACCTCGATGGTGAGGGTTCCGGTGGCGGTGTCGTCGCCGCGGGCGGTGAGGTTGAACGAGCGTATGTTGACTTTCAGGTCGCGGCTGACGACGTCGGTAATCTGGCTGACGATGCCGGGGACGTCGTTGGTGACGACGGCTATCGTGGCGCGGAAGGCGCCTTCGGCACCGCGGCGCCATTGGGCTTCGATGACGCGGTAGGGGTAGTTTTCGCGCAAACGGCGGGCGTTGGGACAGTCGCTGCGGTGGACGGTGATGCCGGCCCCGACGGTGATGAAACCGAAGATCTTGTCGCCTCGGATGGGGTTGCAGCATTTGGCCAATTTGTACTCGATGCGGCTGATGCCCTCGTCGATAATCAGGGCGTCGCCGGGAGCGGCTTTGCCGGTGGCGGAGGCGGCGGCCTCCAACTTGTTGCGCTCGGCTTCGGCGGCGGCCGCACGACGTTCATCTTCGACCTGCCCCGATACCCAGCGGTTTAACAACTCCTTGACCGAGCCGATCTCGATTTTCTGCGTGGCGATCAAACCGTAAAGCTCCATTCCCGTACGCAATTTCAGGGCCTTGCAGAGGTAGGCCACGGCCTCGTCGATCGGGAGGGTGAACTTCCAGTTTTTCAACTTGCGCTCCAGCTCTTCGCGCCCCATGCGGGCATTTTTGGCCTGTTCCTCGCGGATGTAGGCGCGGATGCGCGATTTGGCTTTGGAGGTGGTGACGATCTGCAGCCAGTCGGCTTTGGGCTTCTGGTTTTTCTGGGTCATCACCTCGACGATATCGCCGTTGCGCAACACCTCGCGGATCGAGACGGCGCGACCGTTCACCTTGCCGCCCGTGCAGGTGGAACCCAGGTTGCTGTGGATGTCGAAGGCGAAGTCGAGGAGCGTACTCCCCTCGGGCAGCTTGCGCAGGTCGCCGTTGGGCGTAAAGACGAAGATCTCGTGCGAGGCGGGCTGCAGGTCGAACTTGCGCGAGACGCTCTTTCCCGACTGCTCCTCCAGCAGTTCGCGCAACTGCCCGAACCACTTTTCGCTGGTCTGAACCCCCTGGCCGACCCCCTTGTAGCGCCAGTGCGCCGCGATACCGCGCTCGGCCACGGCATCCATGCGCTCGGTGCGGATCTGTATCTCGACCCACTTGCCCTCGCCGGCCGACACGGTGGTGTGCAGCGACTCGTAACCGTTGGATTTCGGGATCGAGATCCAGTCCCTCATGCGCTCCGTGTTGGGGACGTAACAGTCGCTGACGATGGAGTAGATCGTCCAGCAGAGCCGTTTTTCGTCTTCGGGCGGACAGTCGAAGATGATGCGCAGGGCGAAGATGTCGTAGACCCCCTCGAAAGGCACATGCTGCTTGCGCATCTTGGTCCAGATGGAGAAGATCGACTTGGTGCGGCTCTTGATATGATAGGGAACCCCCAACTTGTCGAGCCGTTCGACGATGGGGACCAGAAAACGCGAGATAAAGGTCTGACGCTCCGATTCCGTAGCTTCGAGACGTTCCTTGATATGTTGATAATCAGCAGGTTCAAGATAGCGCAACGAGATATCTTCCAGTTCGCTTTTCAACTCGTAGAGACCCAGTTTGTGGGCGATCTGGGCATAGAGGTTCAGGCTCTCCCAGCTCTTTTTCCTCCACTTTTCCGGAGGGAACATCCCGAGCGAGCGCATCACCTCCAGCCGGTCGGCCAGCTTGAGCAGAATCACCCGCGGGTCCTTCGAGTAGGCCACGATCATATCGCGATAATCCGCGACACGCTCCTTGGAGGCTTTGAGTTTCAGCTCCGATATATCGCTCAGACCCAGCGTGATACCCGCCACCTCCTCACCGAAACGGCGGCGCACCTCCTCCGTGAGGGCCAAAAAATCCTCGGACGGCATCTCGCGATGGCCCAGACGGACGACGTCGTGCAGAATGGCCGCCACACACGAATGGCCGCCCAATCCGATCTCCGACACCACGATCCGCGCCACAGCCACGCCGTGGTCCAGCATCGGCGTGCCGTCATAACGCGACAACCCCTCCAGCCGCCCGGCGGCGAAGGTCAGCGCGTCGTCGACCAAACGTTGTGATTCCTCGTGTAAGTTCTCGCGCACCCAGCGGCGCAACTCCTCATAACGTTCCAGCTCCATAATCGAAATTTTTAACCTGACCGCGGCCGTCGACTCCGGCTGTCGACCTCCGACACCGCAATCCGCCGTCGGCACCAAAGTTACGGATTCTATTTTATATTTTCAATACCGCCGCACCGGATCAGCTGACGGACAAGGGCCGCAGGACGGGAACGGAAACACGGAATCCGTCAACCGCTCCGCGCAAACCGTGCCACCCGCGACCGACCGCCCGGAAAGAGCCGCAGCGGCGGGGACGAAGGGGCTGCCGCCCCCGCTAAAGCTTCTTGCCGTAGGCCAGATCGCCCGCGTCACCGATGCCGGGGACGATATAGGACTTCGAGGTCAGCTCCTCGTCGACGGCGGCGCACCAGATGTCGACCTCGCTCGACGGAAGATGTTTCTGCAGATAGTCCACCCCCTGCTCGCTGGCGATGATCGAGGCGATGTGGGTGTGGGCAGGCTGACCGCCGTGGGCGCACAAGGCCTCGTAGGCCAGCAGAGACGACGACCCCGTGGCCAGCATCGGGTCGACCAGCAGAAGGGTCTTGTCCTCCAGACTGCCGCACGAGATATACTCGACCTTCACCTCGAACGTATTGTCCTTGTGGCTCTTGCGATAGGCCGACACGAAGGCGTTCTCGGCATTGTCGAAGTAATTCAGAAAACCCTGGTGGAACGGCAGACCGGCCCGCAGGATGGTGGCCAGCACGATCCGGTCGTCGAACATCTGCACGACGGCCTCGCCCAGCGGCGTGGTGACCGTGCGGGGCACGTAGTGCAGCGTCCGGGAGATCTCGTAGGCCGAAATCTCGCCGATACGCTCCAGATTGCGGCGGAAACGCATCGAATCCTGCTGAACCTGACGATCGCGGATCTCGGCGATAAACTTGTTGAGAATCGTATTCCCGGCGTTGAGGATATGCAACATAACACGTTGTTTTTTAGGGTTAGTAGAGGAAATTGTTGAACGGATAGCGTCCGGCGTGGATCTCGCGGACCATGCCGTAGAGGTCCGAACGCAGTTTCTCGATATTGAGGCGCCCGACCGCCGAAATGAAGATGCTCGGCGTCGAACCTTTGGCCATCCAGGTCCGTTTCAGATCGTCCAACGAACGGTTCTCGCGCGTGGGCGGGGTCAGATCATCGGGGGCCTTCTCGACATAGGTATAGGCATCCACCTTATTGAAAACCAAATAGGTAGGTTTGTCGCCCGCACCGATATCGCGCAACGTCCGGTTCACCACATCGATCTGTTCCTCGAACTGCGGATGCGAAATATCGACCACATGGACCAGCAGATCGGCCTCGCGCACCTCGTCC
>CAZHMX010000148.1:0-3495 GCA_964533725.1 uncultured Alistipes sp.
CCGCGCGGCTGGGCCAAACCATTGGCCCAAGGAGCGCAGTCGTGTGCAGTTCACGTCGTCAATACCTCCTTACCGCTTGCTCATCGTTTGCCAGATCAGTGCCGAGGCGCCGAGGATGGCGGCGTTTTTGCCCTGGATGCCGCTGGGGAGGAGTTTGACTTTGTTTTTATAGGTGAAGAGCATATTTTCCTCCATATACCACTGGGTGGGGTCGAAGAGGAATTTGCCGGCTTTGGCCAGACCGCCGAAGAGGATGATGGCTTCGGGGGAGGTGATGGTGACGATGTCGGCGAGGGCGCGGCCGAGCATTTCGCCCGTACGGCGGAAGGCTTCGAGGGCTATGGGGTCGTTGTGTGCGGCGGCGGTGGAGATCATGGAGGCGTCGAAGTCCTGGAAGGCGATCTCGCGCAGTTCGCTGGGTTCGGTCATGACGGCCATGAGCTCGAAGGCGGTACGTTTGATACCGGTGGCCGACACATAGGTTTCCAGACAGCCGCGGCGACCGCAACCGCACTGACGGCCGTTGTGGTCGACGATGACGTGGCCTAATTCGCCGGCGAAGCCGTCGTGGCCGTAGATCATTTCGCCGTTGGCCACGAAGCCCGAACCCAGACCGGTGCCGAGGGTCACGACCACGAAATCTTTCATGCCGCGGGCGTTACCGTAGACCATTTCGCCGATGGTGGCGGCGTTGGCGTCGTTAGTCATCAGGACCTTCGTGCCGGGGAAGCTGCGGGCGATGTCGTCGGCGAGGTGGAAGATGCGGCGGGCCTCGTCGCAGCCACTCTCCTCGGGACGGTATTTCCAGAGGTTGGCGGGGGTTTCGATGGTGCCGAGGTGGTAGTTGGCGTTGGGTGCGCCGACGCCGATGCCGGCCAGTTCGTATTCGAACGACACGCTGTCGGCCATCGTGTGCAGGGCTTCGCAGAGGTCGGCCACGTAGGCGGGGTAATCTTCGAAATAGGGATACTTTTTGGTGGAGATGACCGATTCAGCATAGAGGTCGCCTTTTTCGTCGACCAGTCCGAATGCGGTGTTGATACCGCCGATGTCGATACCGATAGCAAGTTTTTTCATATTCGCGCGTTTTTTGATTTATTTTGATCAAAGTTATTACAAAATTTTTGCAAGGCCAAACTTTTTCGTAATTTTGAGACAGAAATAGGTCATTTTTCTAAAACAATAACGGCATGAACACCAAAACCGACCTCGATCGACTCTTTTCGACCATCGAAAACTACCTCGACCAACAGGAGTTACCCTCCGAACCGGCACTGCTTTACACGCCTATCGCCTACTCGCTGGCCGGGGGCGGCAAGCGGCTTCGGCCGATGTTGCTGATGCTCGCCTGCGGCGTCTTTGCCGACAACACCCTCCCGGCGCTTCCCGCGGCCGCCGCCATCGAGATCTTCCATAACTTCACCCTGCTCCACGACGATATCATGGACCGCGCACCCGTACGCCGCGGCAAACCCTCGGTCTATGCCCGCTGGGGAGAAAACGTGGCCATCCTCTCGGGCGACGCGATGATGATCCACGCCTACCGGTTGTTGGGCAACAGCCCCGCGCCCCTGATTCCGCGACTGCTGGAGGTCTTCAGCCGCACGGCCATCGAGGTCTGCGAGGGTCAGCAACTGGACATGGACTTCGAGACGCGCCAGAAGGTCTCGGTGGTCGACTACATGCACATGATCGAGCTGAAGACCTCGGTGCTGCTGGCCGGCGCGGCGGTGATGGGCGCCATCATCGGCGGTGCGCCCGAGTCGGAGTGCCGCAAACTCTACCGCTTCGCCGTGGAGCTGGGCCTGGCCTTCCAGTTGCAGGACGACCTGCTGGACAGCTACGGCGACGAACGTCTGGGCAAGAAGATCGGCGGCGATATCCTGGAGGGAAAACAGACCTTCCTGATGGTCACGGCGATGAGCCGCAGCACCGAACCCGACCGCGACATCCTGCGCAAAACCCACCTCGACCGGACCCTCACCGACGATGAGAAGATCGCCCGCGTGAAGGCGCTCTACGACCGTCTGGAGGTCCGCCGCGCCACCGAACAGCAGATCCGCTCGCACTTCGACCGCGCCCTCGCTGCTCTGGATACCGTCAACGCCCCCGCCGAGCGGCTCGCCCCCCTGCGCGAGTTCGCCGAAGGTCTTATGGGCCGCAACAAATAACCGCAAACAACCGCAAAACCTTAAAGCTATGCCCGTCATTTCCACCCGCGCCGTCGAGATGCCCGCCTCGCCGATCCGACGGCTCTTCCCCCTGGCCATGGAGGCCAAGGCACGGGGCATCAAGATCTACCACCTGAACATCGGCCAGCCCGACCTGGCCACCCCCGAGGTGGGACTCGACGCCCTGCGCAACATCGACCGCAAGATCCTCGAATACAGCCCCAGCGACGGCCTGCTGTCGTTGCGCCGCAAGCTGGTCGAATACTACGAGCAATACCAGATCCACCTGACGCCCGACGACGTTATCGTCACCGCCGGCGGCTCCGAGGCCGTGCTCTTCGCCTTCCTGTCGTGTCTGAACCCGGGCGACGAGATCATCGTCCCCGAACCCGCCTACGCCAACTACATGGCCTTCGCCATCTCCACCGGCGCCGTGATCCGTCCCGTGCTCTCGACCATCGAGGAGGGTTTCGCCCTGCCCCATGTCGAGGAGTTCGAGAAACTTATCAACGAACGCACCCGCGGCATACTGATCTGCAACCCCAACAACCCCACGGGCTATCTCTACACCCGTCGCGAGATGGAGCAGATCCGCGATCTGGTCAAGAAGTACGACCTCTTCTGGTTCTCCGACGAGGTCTACCGCGAGTTTATTTACACCGGCTCGCCCTACATCTCCGCCTTCCACCTGGAGGGCATCGAACAGAATGTCGTCCTGATCGACTCCGTGTCGAAACGCTACTCCGAGTGCGGCATCCGTATCGGCGCCCTGATCACCAAAAACCCCTCGGTGCGCGAAGCCGTGATGAAACTCTGCCAGGCCCGCCTCTCCCCGCCGCTGCTCGGTCAGATCGTCGCCGAAGCCTCGGTAGACGCCCCGCGCGAATACCTGATGGCCAACTACGAAGAGTACATCGAACGCCGCAAATGTCTGATCGACAGCCTGAACAAGATCCCCGGCGTCTACTCGCCCATCCCCATGGGCGCCTTCTACACCGTGGCCCGTCTGCCGATCGACGACTGCGACCGCTTCTGCGAGTGGTGTCTGCGCGACTTCAACTACGAAGGCGAAACCGTCATGCTCGCCCCCGCCTCCGGCTTCTACTCCGAACCCGACCGCGGCCGCAACGAAGTCCGCATCGCCTACATCCTCGGCAAAAACGAACTCCGCCGCGCCATGTTCATCCTCGGCAAAGCCCTCGAAGCCTACAACGCCCAAAAATAACGATACGACTGTCCTCCTTGGGCCCGTGGTCGGGCCCAGCCGGACGGGCGAACCCGAACAATATAGGTTCGACGACGTGAATATCTATACACCTTGAAT
>CAZHMX010000149.1:0-3459 GCA_964533725.1 uncultured Alistipes sp.
TGCGCGAGCTGTGCGACGAGGGCAAGCTGGAGTACCGCGAGGTGCGGACGATGGAGGAAGTGATGCCCGAATTGGACGTGCTCTATATGACGCGCGTGCAGAAGGAGCGCTTTTTGGACGAGGAGGAGTTCGACCGCGTGAAGGACAGCTTCGTTTTGAGTCCCGAAAAGTTGGTTGCGGCCAAAAAGGATATGGTGATCCTCCACCCGCTGCCCCGCGTGAACGAGATCACGCGTTCGGTCGACAACGACCCGCGGGCGGCCTATTTCCGTCAGGTGGAAAACGGTAAATTCGTCCGTATGGCGTTGATATATACGTTGTTGAAATGGGCCGGAGAGAACCGTCCGTTCGACCGTACGCCCGTCCTGGCCGACGATTTGATCGTCGGAGGCTACACCTGCCCCAACCGGCGCTGCATCAGCGCGAGCGAGGATGTCGACGCGCTGTTCCGTCAGGCGGGCGACGGGGTGCGTTGCGCCTACTGCGAAACCAAGGCACGCAATTAATGTAAAAAAATTGGACAGTTATGGATCGGAAAATAGGTATTGCCTGCGACCATGCAGGGTATGATCTGAAGGAGTTGCTGGTGGGCTGGCTCTCGGCCAAAGGGTTCGAGGTGAGCGATTTCGGTTGCTACTCCGAGGAGTCGGTCGACTATCCCGACCTGGCCCACGCCCTGGGCGAGGCGATCGACCGGGGCGAGTTGCAGCGCGGCATCGGAATCTGCGGCTCGGGCGAGGGTATGGCCATGACGCTCAACAAGCACCGCAGCGTGCGCGCCGGTCTGGTCTGGCAGCACGAGATCGCGCAGCTGATCCGTCAGCACAACGACGCCAATGTGCTGGTTCTGCCTGCGCGATTTATCGATAACGATACGGCGCTCGACCTGCTGACAACCTTCCTCGAGACCGAATTCGAGGGCGGACGCCACGAACGCCGTGTGTCGAAAATCGCTATTGCACAGTAATTTATGTATACCCCGGAGAAGAGACTCTACATAGCCCATTCGTCGGCGGGGCCGATCTGCATCGAGGGTCGCATGGCCAATCGCCACGGCTTGATCGCCGGTGCCACGGGTACGGGAAAGACCGTCTCGCTGCAGGTGCTGGCCGAGACCTTTTCGCAGGCCGGCGTGCCCTGTTTTATGGCCGATATGAAGGGCGACCTCTCGGGCATTGCACGCGCGGGACGGTTGAGCGGCTTTATCGAACGGCGTTGTGCGGAGTTCGGGATCGAGCCTTCGACGCTGGATTTCGCCGGTTCGCCCGTCTGTTTTTACGATGTCTTCGGCGAGCAGGGTCATCCGATGCGTGCCCGCGTGGACCGTATGGGCGCGCAGTTGCTGGCCCGTTTGCTGGACCTGAACGAGGTGCAGACGGGGGTGCTGACCGCCGCTTTCCGCATCGCCCGCGACCAGAAGATGGATCTGGTCGACCTGAAGGACTTGCGCGCGATGCTGGACTATGTGTCGAAACATGCCGCCGATTATGCCACGACCTACGGCCACATCTCGGCCGCCTCGATCGGTGCGATTCAGCGTTCGCTCCTGACCCTCGACGAGCAGGGCGGCAACCGCTTTTTCGGCGAGCCGGCCTTCGATATCCTGGACCTGATCCGCACGGAAGGGGGTCGCGGCGTGATGAACGTCCTGGCGGCCGACCGGTTGATGTTGCAGCCCAAGCTCTATTCGACCTTCTTGCTGTGGCTCCTGACGGAGATCTACGCGGCACTGCCCGAGGTGGGCGACTGCGAGCTGCCGAAGTTCGTCTTTTTCTTCGACGAGGCCCACATGCTCTTCAAGGATACCTCGCGCGCGTTGGTGGAGAAGATCGAACAGATCGTGCGCCTGATCCGTTCGAAGGGGGTCGGCGTCTATTTCATCACCCAGTCGCCGGGCGATCTGCCGGAGGGCGTTTTAGGTCAGCTGGGCAACCGCGTGCAACACGCCTTGCGGGCCTTTACGCCCAAGGACCGGGCGGCCGTGCGTGCCGCCGCACAGACCTTCCGCGCCAACCCGTCGTTCTCTACCGAGCAGGCAATCACCGAGTTGGGCACGGGCGAGGCGCTGGTGTCGGTGCTCGACGCCAAGGGCTCGCCCATGCAGGTCGAACAGGCCCGGATGCTCTTTCCCCTGAGCCGGATCGGCGCCCTGACCCCCGATGAACGGCGCGAGGTGATGAACCGTTCGCGCGTGGCGGGCAAATACGACGAGGCGGTGGACCGCCGTTCGGCCTGCGAGCAGATCGCCGAACGACAGGCCGAAGCCGCCCGCGCAGAGCTGCAGGCCCGTGAGCAGGAGGCGCGTGAACGCGAGGAGGCCCGCCGCGAAAAGAAGGCCTCGAAACGGTCGTCGGGCGGCGGCTCGTTCAAAAAGACGCTTTTCGGTTCGATTGTCGGCACGTTGGTCGGTACGTTTGTCCGCAAAGTGGCCAACGAGGCGGCCAAAAGCCTGATCGGCAGCCGCACGACCACCCGCAAGAAGACGACCGCGATCCGGCGCAAGCGATAGGGGAGTATTCGTACGGACAGGACCGTCGGGACGCCGCCATGCCGTGGTGTCCCGACGTCTGTTTTATGGGGTGGCTCTTTTGTGCGGTCGGGGAGAACCGGTGCGACAAAACAGCCCGCCGCGGGGAGCGAAACCGGAGCCGTTTCTAATTTTTCGAACCTCGGTTTTGTAGAAAACGCCCTTGCAGACCGTCTGTGGGCGATTCCGAAAAGCGGGCCGAAAAATGTTGATCGGATGTCAATAAATAGCCGTGCGAAAAGCGGCAGGCGTTCGAAAAAAAACTCCATCTTTGTAGTGCTGTGAAGTTCGTGCATCCGGAATCGCAAGTTCCGGTGTACGGGCTTGACCGTCGCAAAACATGAGGTGAAAAGTTGAGAAAACAAGTGTCTTAATAATGCAAGAGAATAATTTACAACCTGTTGAGTACGGCGATGCCATCGAAGCCTCGCGCCAATATTTCGACGGAGACGATTTGGCCGCGCAGGTCTGGGTGACCAAGTACGCGTTGAAGGATTCGTTCGGCAAAATCTACGAGCGTTCGCCCCGCGATATGCACGAGCGCATCACCGCCGAGATCGAGCGGATCGAAAACAAGTACCCTGCACCGCTGACCCACGATGAAATCTTTGAACTGCTGGACCACTTCCGTTA
Source organism: uncultured Alistipes sp. (assembly GCA_964533725.1). Taxonomy (GTDB): domain Bacteria; phylum Bacteroidota; class Bacteroidia; order Bacteroidales; family Rikenellaceae; genus Alistipes. The sequence continues at coordinate 3,161 of CAZHMX010000149.1, forward strand.
CGTCATCCCTCAGGGCGGCCCGATGACCGGTATCGGCAACCACCTGCAGGTGGCTTCGCTGTCGAACTGTTTCGTGATCGGTCACAAACACCCGGCCGACTCCTACGGCGGCATCTTCCGCATGGACGAGGAGCAGGTACAGCTGATGAAGCGCCGCGGCGGCGTAGGTCACGACCTGTCGGATATCCGCCCGACGGGCAGCCCTGTGCTGAACTCGGCCCTGACGTCGACGGGTATCGTCCCCTTCATGGAGCGTTATTCGAACTCCACGCGCGAGGTGGCGCAGGACGGCCGGCGCG
>CAZHMX010000150.1:0-3402 GCA_964533725.1 uncultured Alistipes sp.
ACGCGCACTACCCAACGAGTTAAGCGATGACGACCGTACCGTCGCTGAAATGTTGGATTATCTCGGCAACGTGATCAAACTCTGCATCGACAAACGCGGCGTGATGAAGAACCAGACGTTCATCACGCAGGACCGTGTGGAGATCAACTTCGAGATGCCGTTGTCGGAGATCGTCTTTGACTTCTACGACAAACTGAAGAGCATTTCGAAGGGTTACGCCTCGTTCGACTACCACCGCACGGGGTACCAGCCGAGCAAATTGGCCAAACTGGATATCCTGCTCAACGGCGAGCCGGTCGACGCGCTTTCGTCGCTCATCTATGCCGACCATGCCTATGACTTCGGCCGCAAGATGTGCGAGAAGCTCAAGGAGCTGATCCCGCGCCAGCAGTTCGATATCGCCATCCAGGCCGCCATCGGTGCCAAGATCATCGCCCGCGAGACGGTGAAGGCCGTGCGCAAGGATGTGACGGCCAAGTGTTACGGCGGCGATATTTCGCGCAAGCGCAAGCTGCTCGAGAAACAGAAGGCGGGCAAGAAGCGTATGCGTCAGATCGGTCAGGTGCAGGTGCCCCAGTCGGCTTTCCTCGCCGTGCTGAAGATGGACTGACGCCTTTCGAAGTCACGGATTGAGTGAAATGAAGTACTCCAACGTATGAAACCGATCTTTTTGACTGTGCTCCTCGTGTGTGTCTCGCTGACGGCCCGGGCGGACGATCCCGGGCGGATCAGGGCTTTCTACGAGGCCTATATGAGAAATATGCTCGACGGCAAGGATGCCCGGAACCGGGAACTCTGCGGGCAGTATATGACCCGGAGTTTGATCCGGAAGATGGCCCGCGCGAGTGCGGCGACGAACTTCGACAACATCATCCGCGGACAGGATATGAACGAAACGGCCATCCGGACCTTGACCGTCACGCCGTTGGGCGACGATCGGTATTCGGTCTGCTACCTTTGGTATGCGGATGATCCGGCAAGTAAAATCGAAATACGCGTGAAGGCTGCGGGTGATCCGTGCCGGATCGTCGACATCGGGCCGGCCGGGGAGCCGCAGCCCGCGAACAAACAAAACTGAAGCGATGAAAAAGACCCTTATAGACCTCTTCGAATCGTCGGTCGAGACCTACGGCAAGAAGACCTTTCTGCTCGAAAAGCACAATACGAAACATTTCGAACCGACGACCTATGCCGAGGCCCGCGAGATCGTCTACGAGATCGGCGCCGGCCTGGTGGCTGCGGGTATCGGCCGCGGCGAACGCGTCTCGATCCTCTCCGAGGGCCGCAACGACTGGATCCTTTCGGAGTTGGGCCTGCTCTATGCGGGCGCCGTCAGTGTCCCGCTGTCGGTGAAGCTGGAGGAGGCGGGCGACCTTCTGTTCCGCCTGCGTCATGCGGGGGTCGTGGCGATCTTCGTGTCGAAACAGCAACTGCCCAAGATCCGCGCCATCCGTTCGCAACTGCCCGACCTGCGCCATGTCTACGTCTTCGGCAACATCCCGCTGGAGGCGGGCGAAACGGCCCTCGGCACCCTGCGCCGCACGGGCCGCGAGTGGCTCCCCGCCCACCGCGAGTCGTTCCTGGCTATCGGCCGTTCGATCCGAAACGACGACGTGGCCACCATCACCTACACGTCGGGCACTACGGCCGACCCCAAAGGGGTGGTCCTCACGCACCGCAACTACACGGCCAACGTCGAACAGTCCCTCTCGCTGGTCGACATCCCCCCGACGTTCCGCACGCTCATCATCCTGCCCCTCGACCACTGCTTCGCCCACGTTGTCGGCTTCTATATCATGATCGCCTGCGGCGCTTCGGTGGCGACCGTCGAGGTGGGCCGCACGCCGATGGAGACCCTCAAAAATATCCCTGTGAATATCCGCGAGGTGCGCCCGCACTTCCTGCTGTCGGTTCCTGCTTTGGCCAAGAATTTCCGCAAGGGGATCGAGTCGTCGATCCGTGCGAAGGGCAAGACGGCCGAACGAATGTTCCGCTGGGGCCTGAAGACGGCTTATGCCTACAACGCCGACGGCTACCGGCGCGGACGCGGCTGGCGTGCGCTGCTGGCCCCCGCCGTGGCCCTGTTCGATGCGCTGGTTTTCCGCAAGGTGCGCCAGGCCTTCGGCGGCGAACTGCGATTCTTTGTGGGCGGCGGTGCGCTGTTGGACAGCGAGTTGCAACGTTTCTTCTATGCCATTGGCATCCCTATGTTCCAGGGCTACGGTCTCTCGGAGGCGACTCCCGTGATCTCGACCAACTCGCCCAAGCCCCGCCAGTGCCGTTTCGGCTCCTCGGGCAAACCCGTCCGTCCGATGGAGCTGCGCATCCTCGACGACGCGGGCCGCGAACTCCCCGCTGGCAGCGAGGGCGAGATCGTCATCCGCGGCGAAAACGTGATGCAGGGTTATTGGCGCAATCCCGACGCGACGGCCGACACGGTCCGCGACGGCTGGCTCCATACAGGCGACCGCGGCTATGTTTCCGCCGACGGTTTCCTCTATGTTTTGGGCCGTTTCAAGAGCCTTCTGATCTCGGCCGACGGCGAAAAATACAGTCCCGAGGGGATGGAGGAGGCGATCGTCGACAACTCGCCCTATATCGACCAGATCGTGATCCACAACAACCAGAACCCCTACACGGTGGCCGTTGTCGTCCCCAACCGCGACCAGTTGCGCCGGGGTGTCGCGTCGTTGCCTGCGGCGGAACGGACCCTGGCGGCCTTGCGTCTGATCGACGGTGCCATAGCCCGTTACCGTTCGGGCGGTGCATCGGCCGGCGAGTTCCCCGGGCGCTGGCTGCCCTCCGTCCTGGCCATTACCGACGAACCTTTCACCGAGCAGAACGGATTGGTAAACAGCACGATGAAGATCGTCCGCGGCAAAGTCGAGAAATACTACGCCGCGCGTCTGGAGAGCCTCTTTACGGCCGAGGGCAAACGCCTGGACAGTCCCGCGAACGTCGCGGCCGTGGAGCGTTTGTTGGGTTAGCCGGATGTTGCCGCAGGACCGTCTGTTGCGGTTCCGCGGTTGTTGAGGTTGTCGGTTTTACGGATAGGGCGGTTGTTGAAAAGATCGCCGATTGCCGCAAAAAAGTCAAAAAAACCTTTCAAGGAGTAGCACGAAAGAAAAAAATGTCTATCTTTGCAGTGCGAATGCGGAAATAGCTCAGTTGGTAGAGCATTAGCTTCCCAAGCTAAGGGTCGCGGGTTCGAATCCCGTTTTCCGCTCTTCGGGCAGCTTGATGAGGCTGCCCGTTTTTTTGTTAAGGGGGGGCGAGGGATTTCTCGGATTAACCCGCGTGGTTCAAGGAGCGTGGTCGTTGTCGGGTTCACGTTATCAAAAAAACCTTATTGTTCGGGTTCGCCGCGCGGCTGGGCCAAATCATTGGCCCAAGGAGCGCAGT
>CAZHMX010000151.1:0-3399 GCA_964533725.1 uncultured Alistipes sp.
CGATGACCGAACGGGCCGAGTAGTCGACGCGCTTACCCAACAGATTCTGACGGAAACGGCCCTGCTTACCCTTGAGCGAGTCGCTCAGCGACTTCAGCGGGCGGTTCGACTCGTTCTTCACGGCGTTGCTCTTGCGCGAGTTGTCGAACAGCGAGTCGACAGCCTCCTGCAACATTCGTTTCTCGTTGCGGAGGATCACCTCCGGCGCCTTGATCTCGATCAGACGCTTCAGACGGTTGTTGCGGATGATCACGCGGCGGTAGAGGTCGTTCAGGTCCGAGGTGGCGAAACGGCCGCCATCCAGCGGAACCAAAGGACGCAACTCGGGCGGAATGACGGGGATCTGCGTCAGCACCATCCACTCGGGACGGTTCTTGCCGGCCGACGCGCGGAACGACTCGATGACGTTCAGACACTTCAGTGCCTCGCTCTTGCGCTGCTGCGAAGTCTCGCGCGAGGCCTTGTCGCGCAGCTGGTACGAGAGCGTATCCAGGTCGACCTGCTTCAGCAGGGTCAGGATCGCCTCGCCGCCCATCTTGGCCACGAACTTGTTCGGGTCGTCATCGGAGAGCATCTGGTTGCTCTTCGGCAGCGAGTTGATGATATCCAGATACTCCTTCTCGGCCAGCGTCTGCAGACGCTCGACACCCAGTTCGGCAGCGGCACCCGGGTTGATCACCACGTAGCGCTCGTAGTAGATGATTCCCTCCAGCTTCTTGGTCGGGATACCCAGCAGGTAGCCGATCTTCGAGGGCAGGGAGCGGAAATACCAAATGTGCACCACGGGGACGATGAGCGAGATATGTCCCATACGTTCGCGGCGGACTTTCTTCTCGGTCACCTCCACGCCGCAACGGTCGCAGACGATACCCTTGTAACGGATGCGCTTGTACTTGCCGCAGTGGCACTCGTAGTCCTTCACGGGACCGAAGATCCGCTCGCAGAACAAGCCGTCGCGTTCGGGCTTATAGGTACGATAGTTGATGGTCTCGGGTTTAAGCACCTCGCCGTACGACTGGTTGACAATCTCGTCGGGAGAGGCCAGTGAGATCGAAATGCGGCTGTACCCGGTGTTCACCTTGTTATCCTTTGTAGCCATATTTACCTTTTATCAATATTATTCAATTTCATAACCCTTTTCCTGTTCGGCAGGTCTTTATCCTTTGGTCCGCAGCACCCGGCCTGCAGAAAACTCTTGTCTTCAACCCTCTTTCCCGGCCTCGGAGGAGATCAAACCCTTTCGATCTCCCCCTCCGGCTATCGGAAAATTCGTCTTTAACCTTCATTTTCTCGCCCGCGGCTTCCCGAGAACGTCCTTTCCGAACCATCCTCGCGCCCCGGCTTCCGCTCAACTTCCGCCACTCGGCTTCCCGAAAACGTCCTTCCCGAACCATCCTCGCGCCTCGGCTTCCGCTCAACTTCCGCCACTCGGCTTCCCGAAAACGTCCTTCCCGAACCATCCTCGCGCCTCGGCCTCCGTTCAACTTCCACCCCCGGCTTCCGTTCAACTTCGCCCCGGACCGTGTTGCAAATTTGCCCCCCTGGAATAGGGTTTATTTGGGTCGTCTACTCCAATTTTACCGACAGAGCCAGACCGCGCAACTCGTGCAGGAGCACGTTCATCGCCTCGGGAATGCCCGGCTTGGGCAGATTCTCACCCTTGACGATCGCCTCGTAGGCCTTGGCACGACCCGTCACGTCGTCCGACTTGATGGTCAGGATCTCCTGCAGGATGTTGGCGGCGCCGAAGCCCTCCAGTGCCCAAACCTCCATCTCACCGAAACGCTGACCACCGAACTGGGCCTTACCGCCCAGCGGCTGCTGCGTGATGAGCGAGTAGGGACCGATCGAACGGGCGTGCATCTTGTCGTCGATCATGTGGCCCAGCTTGAGCATGTAGATCACACCCACCGTCGCCGGCTGGTCGAACTTCTCGCCCGTGCCGCCGTCATAGAGGTAGCAACGGCCGCTGCGCGGAACACCCGCCTTGGCCGTGTACTCGTTGATCTGCTCCAGCGAAGCACCGTCGAAGATCGGCGTGGCGAACTTCAGACCCAGCTCGCGGCCGGCCCAACCCAATACGGTCTCGTAGATCTGACCGAGGTTCATTCGCGAAGGCACACCCAGCGGGTTCAGACAGATGTCGACAATCGTACCGTCGGCCAGGAAGGGCATATCCTCGTCGCGAACGATCTTCGCCACGATACCCTTGTTGCCGTGACGGCCGGCCATCTTGTCACCCACCTTCAGCTTGCGCTTCTTGGCGATGTAGACCTTGGCCATCTGGATCACACCCGACTGCGGCAGCTCGTCGCCGTTGGTGAGGTTGTATTTCTCACGCTTGATGGCGGCATCGGCCTTCTTCCACTCCAGCGTGTAGTTGTTGATCGTAGTCTCGATCAGCTGGTTGATGTGCTCGTCGTCGGTCCAGCGGCAGGTACCCAGCGTCAGATAGCCGACCGGGGCCTTGCTCTTCTCGTCGACCTGACGCGTGGCGATATCCTCCAGCAGCGCCTTCGAGAACTTCGTGCCCGACGGATAGAGCTGGGCGCCGAAGTAGTCGGCGATGCCAATCGTGGTCCTGCCCTGAAGGAGCTTGTAGAGTTTGTCGACCAGACGGGCCGTCAGCGCGTTGACCTCGCCCACGAACTGCTCGTCGAGTTTCTCGTTCTGCTGCTTCTCGGTGGCACGGGTCTTCTTCGTGTCCTTCGCCGCGCGGCTGTAGAGCTTCGTGTCAATCACCACACCGTGCAACGACGGCTGGGCCTTCAGCGACGCATCCTTCACGTCACCGGCCTTGTCGCCGAAGATGGCGCGCAGGAGCTTCTCCTCGGGCGAAGGATCGCTCTCGCCTTTCGGGGTGATCTTGCCGATCAGGATGTCGCCCGGGTGGACGTTGGCGCCGATGCGGATGATACCGTTGGCATCCAGGTCCTTGGTGGCGTCCTCGCTGACGTTCGGAATGTCGGAGGTCAGCTCCTCGACACCGCGCTTGGTGTCGCGCACCTCCATAATATATTCGTCGACGTGTACCGACGTGAAGATATCCTCGCGCTGGATGCGCTCCGAGATCACGATGGCGTCCTCGAAGTTGTAACCCTTCCAGGGCATGAAGGCCACCTTCAGGTTGCGGCCCAGAGCCAACTCGCCGTTCTGCGTCGAGTAACCCTCGGTGAGGATCTGGCCCTTGGTCACGTGGTCGCCCGTCAGGACGGCGGGACGCAGCGTGATCGAGGTATTCTGGTTCGTCCGGCGGTAACGGGGCAGCTCATAGGTGGTCACCTCGGGCTGGAACGAGCAGAGGATCTCCTCCTCCGAACGCTCGTAACGCACCTCGATGCGCGTGGCGTCCGAGTAGACCACTTCGCCCTCGCCCTCGGCCACGATCTGGATGCGGCT
>CAZHMX010000152.1:0-3393 GCA_964533725.1 uncultured Alistipes sp.
CGATGTCGATGCTCTTCACGATCAACAACTCGCCCTTCTTCGGCAAGGACGGCAAATATGTCACTTCGCGCCATATCAAGGAGCGCCTGGACCGCGAGTTGGAGAAGAACCTCGCCCTGCGGGTGGAACCCGGCCAGTCGGCCGACAGTTTTGTCGTCTACGGCCGCGGTGTGCTGCACCTCTCGGTCCTGATCGAGACGATGCGCCGCGAGGGGTATGAGCTGCAGGTCGGCCAGCCCAAGGTGATTGTCAAGGAGATCGACGGCCGCCGCTGCGAACCGGTCGAGGAGCTGACCGTCGACTGTCCCGACGAATCGGCCGGCACGGTGATCGAGATGGTCACCAAGCGCAAGGGCGAGATGACCAATATGTCCTCCTCGTCGGGCCGCACGCGACTGGAGTTCGTGATTCCTTCGCGCGGTATTATCGGATTGAGATCCAATATGTTGACCGCCACGGCCGGCGAGGCGGTGATGAGCCACCGTTTCCGCGGTTTCGAGCCGTGGATGGGCGAGATGGAGATGCGCACGAATGGTTCGATCATCGCCAGCGAGACCGGCACGGCCTATGCCTATTCGATCGACAAGTTGCAGGATCGCGGCCGTTTCTTCATCGCCCCGATGGAACCCGTCTACGAGGGCCAGGTGATCGGCGAGCACACGCGTCCCAACGATATCACGGTGAATGTCAACAAGGCCAAGCAGCTGACCAATATGCGGGCCTCCGGTTCGGACGACAAGGCCGTGATCGTGCCGCCCAAGATCTTCTCGCTGGAGGAGGCGCTGGAGTATATCCGTGAGGATGAATATGTCGAGGTGACCCCCCACGCGATGCGTCTGCGCAAGATCCTGTTGCACGAGGTCGACCGTAAACGCGCTTCCAAATAACGGACTCGGCCGGGTATTTCACTGCACGTCCGCTTTTGCGGAAGGTGCGTACGTCCGTCTTACGGGCATAGTCCTCTTTGGGCTAAACCTTGTTTCGGCTTTTGGCGGATTAGGTGGCAGTTAAAAGAGTTATCGGTTTTCAAAAAAATTCGACCGCTTCGCGGTATTCTTATTCGGTATCGGACTAACGCGTGCTTTGGTGCACGCGTCTGTCCCGATCCCTCGATTTCTCTTTTTAGCTTAGGTTGCGGATTGGATATACTCCAAACAAACTAAAGGGAAGCCGCGAGGCGAAAGCCGAAGTAGTAGTCCCTGCTGCCCGGCGTGTAGTGGAACCGGCGCGAAACACGGCAGTTCCTCGCGATGTTGAACCAGCTACCACCGCGGAGCACGCGGATAGCACCCGAGGACGGACCTTTAGGATTCGACGACGGGGAATTGCTGTAGTAATTGCTGTCAAACCGATCCTGGCACCATTCCCATACATTTCCCGTCATATCATAAATCCCCAACTCGTTCGGAGACTTCGTGCCTACGGGATGCGTCTTTGAGCCGGAGTTGCCATCATACCACGCAACATTGCCGATATTGTCGCTGCCGCTGTACTTATAGCCGCGGCTGCTGTTGCCGCCGCGTGCTGCAAACTCCCATTCCGCCTCCGTGGGCAAACGATAGTTCATTCCCGTCTTTGCATTCAACTTGCGAAGAAACTCCTGAATATCTTCCCAACTTACTCGTTCTACGGGTAAGTTGTCGCCTTTGAAATAGCTCGGGTTGGATCCCATGATCTCCACCCACTGCTTCTGCGTAACTTCGTACTTTCCGATATAATAACCCGACAATGTAACGCGGTGCGCAGGCTTCTCGTCGCTATCCGCCTCCGAATCGGATGTAGACGCACCCATTGTGAACGTTCCACCCGCTACTTTCACCATCTCGAACATGCCGATAAGGCACTGGCGCTCTGCTGCTTCCGCCGCTTTGCGTTTCTCCTCTTCCCGGCGGCGTCTCTCCTCTTCTGCGGCTCGGCGGCGTCTCTCTTCCTCTTCTCGGCGTTTGCGCTCTGCTGCTTCCGCCGCTTTGCGTTTTTCCTCTTCGATACGTCTCCGTTCCGCGGCTGCAGCCTGCTTGCGTTGCTCGCGCATGGGCAGCAGTTCGACCGAGATCATATCCACGGAATTCACATCTTCGACTGTCTGGATCACCTGCCATCGGTCGTCGGCGCACTCGGTGCTGACAAATTCCAGTTTATTGCGCCCCTTTTTGAGCCGGATAACCCTGTCCTCGCCGGGACGTATTACGGCAATCTCCTTGTTGAACAATAGCACGCGACACACCAGATCGGCTTCGATATGGATTTCGGCGCCTTCCGTCCGATTCGTGTGCGTGGTCCCACCCCTTTTGCCAAGCACTTCGGCGATGCGGTCGTCGACCAGCTTGTTCATCGATTCGCGGAAGAGCGACTTGGTGTCGATTTTCGAGAACTGGTGCTGTCCCAACCCCTCGCGTATGATCAAGGGACAGTCGTCCGGGAAGTCGGAGAACTGGTCGTTGGGGTTGACCGGGATGATCTGACGACCCAGTGCAATGGCGTATTCGATTTCGCGACGCACCCAGTCTTGGGCGTCGCAACAACGGTCGAGAGCGTTTCGCGAGAGCACCGAAATGAAGACCGGCGCGCTCTTGATGGCATCCATGATGCGTTGGTTGAACCGGCCGTCGCGCAGCTCGTCGTAGTCCAGGAAAACGCGGTAGCCCCGGCCTTCCAGATAGAGCTGGATGTTACGGGCAACCTCCGCACCGGTCGAGCGGCGGTAGTTGATAAATATGTCGTATTGCTCCTGTGGCATGGGTCGATGGGGGTTAGCTTGTGTATTTGCACAAAAGTAAAATAAATCGACTGGAATTGCAAATTTTCAAACGTGTGATTTTCTGAAAATCGCACGTTTTCCACTTCCCCCTGCGCTTAACCCGCCGCGAATACCGTCCTCTTTGGGGTGGCTCGCCGGCCCAAAGAGAACGGGCCACGCCGAACCGCCGCGATACCGTTGTGACGGCGCCGCTTTTTTATGTCGCTGCCCGTCGGGTGGAACGATGGGAATAGCCGGTGCGGATTCGATCGGGGCGAGGAGGGGACAAAGAGAACAGCCCGCACCGGTCGGTCGGTGCGGGGCTGTTCGGATATGGAGCACCCGGGGCTATTTCTTGCCCTTGGGCGCGAGGATCATGTTCATCTTCTTGCCCTCTAACTTCGGCATGGCCTCGACTTTGGCCAGCTCCTCAAGGTCGGTGGCAAAGCGCAACAACAGGATCTCGCCTTGCTCCTTGAAGACGATCGAGCGGCCGCGGAAGAAGACGTAGGCCTTCACCTTGGAACCCTCCTTGAGGAAGTTTTCCGCGTGGCGCAACTTGAAGTTGTAGTCATGGTCGTCGGTCTGCGGACCGAAACGGATCTCCTTGATCACCACCTTCGACTGGTTGGCCTTGATCTCCTTTGCCTTGCGTT
>CAZHMX010000153.1:0-3393 GCA_964533725.1 uncultured Alistipes sp.
CCAGGTCGAAGTCGATGATGTCGTATTTGCGGGCCAGCTCCCAGTGGGGCAGCGGATTTTCGGGCAGCGGACTGTAGTTCTCGACCAGCTTCACGACCACGTTGTCGGCAGCGGTCTTACCCTCCGGGACGATCTCGGCGGGGAAGTTGGGCAGGGTGACGATGGCGCTCTGCAACTCCTCCGCAACGGCGGTCTGCTCGGTCTGCAGGGCGGCCGAACGGGCCTTCAGGTCGGCCACGAAGTGTTTGACGGCTTCGGCCTCCTCGCGTTTGCCCTGACCCATCAGCACGCCGATCTGTTTGGCGGCCTTGTTCTGCTCCGCCAGACAGTTGTCCAGCTCGACCTGAATGGCCTTGCGGCGGTCGTCCAGCGTGCAGATACGGTCGATGACGGCGGCGGCGTCGACCCCTTTCTTTGCCAGTTTGCGGATCGCGGCTTGGCGATCATCGCGCAGTTGCTTGATAGTAAGCATATCTCAATTTTGCTTTTAGTTACCGAATAGTCCTGCAAATTTACAAATGTTTGCAGAATTTTCATATTTTTTCGACGGTTTTTTCGCGTGGATGAAGGAAAAGGGTTTGGCGGGCGGAGCGGTTCCGGTGCCGTTCGGGAAGTCGGGGCCCGGTGGCAGTGTTGTCCGGGCCGGTTTCGGCGGCATGCGGCAACCCGCATCCGTCGTACGGCGCATCGGCCGAATAAAATAAAAGGAGGGGCGAGCCTTTCGGCCCGTCCCTCCCTGTTTGGCGCGTTGGCGGAACGGTTAAGCCTTGCCGGCCGAACCCAGAACGGCCTCGCACTTGTGCATGTAGAGCTTCTTCAGCTCGTCGCGTGCGGGACCCAGGTACTTGCGGGGGTCGAACTCGGCGGGCTTCTCGACGAAGATCTGACGGATGGCAGCCGTCATGGCCAGACGACCGTCGGAGTCGATGTTGATCTTGCAGACGGCGCTCTTGGCGGCGCGGCGCAGCTGCTCCTCGGGAATACCTACGGCATCCTTCAGGGCACCGCCGTGCGTGTTGATGATCTTCACGTACTCCTGCGGAACCGACGACGAGCCGTGCAGCACGATGGGGAAGCCCGGGATACGCTTCTCGATCTCCTCCAGAATATCGAAACGTAGTTCGGGCGGAACCAGGATGCCCTCGGCGTTGCGGGTGCACTGCTCGGGCTTGAACTTGTTGGCGCCGTGCGAGGTACCGATCGAGATGGCCAGCGAGTCCACGCCGGTCTTCTTCACGAAGTCCTCCACATCCTCGGGACGGGTGTAGTGGGCCACTTCGGAGGCGACCTCATCCTCGACACCGGCCAGAACGCCCAGCTCGCCCTCGACCGTCACGTCGTGCTGGTGGGCATAGTCTACGACCTTCTTGGTCAGGGCCACGTTCTCATCGTAAGGCAGCGCCGAACCGTCGATCATCACCGACGAGAAACCCATGTCGATGCAGCTCTTGCACAGCTCGAACGAGTTGCCGTGGTCTAAGTGCAGCACGATGGGAATGTTCTTGCCCAGCTCCTTGGCATACTCTACGGCACCCTGTGCCATATAGCGCAACAGCGTCTGGTTGGCGTACTTGCGCGCGCCCGACGACACCTGCAGAATCACCGGCGACGAAGCCTCCACGCAAGCCTGGATGATGGCCTGCATCTGCTCCATATTGTTGAAGTTGAATGCCGGAATGGCATAACCGCCTTCGATAGCCTTGGCGAACATCTCGCGGGTATTCACCAGACCCAAATCCTTGTAAGATACCATAATTGCTCTGTTTTATGATGTTAAACTTTTCGTATGCACATTTTCAGTTGCAAAATTAATAAAATATCTCGGTTTTGGATTCTCTCCGCGTAAAAAATAGCCCTGTGGTGCCAATTATTTTTTGCGAATGTCCCGTTTTGCAAAAAAAACACTACCTTTGACCTCCGATTTAACCTAACGTCGCGTTATGATCCTGAACCGCCTGTCGCTCGTCAACTTCAAAAACTTTGCCGATGCCCACCTCGAGCTCGGCCCCTCGGTCAACGCCTTTGTCGGCGACAACGGCGCGGGAAAGACCAACGTGATCGACGCCGTGTGGATGCTCTCGATGGGCCGCTCGGCCTTCGGGATGAGCGATCGCCAGTGCGTGCGTCACGAGGCCGCTTTCTTTATGGTCGACGGTGTCTACACCACCGACACGGGCAAAACCGAGTCGATTGTCTGCTCCTACGGCGAGGGTCACGGCAAGGTCCTCAAACGCAACGGCAAGGAGTACGAACGGTTGTCCGACCACGTGGGACTGGCCCCCGCCGTGATCGTCTCCCCCGCCGACACGATGCTCATCAGCGAGGCCGCCGAGGAGCGCCGCCGCTATCTGAATGCCTTTATCTCGCAGCTCGACCGCGTCTATCTGGAGGCTCTGGTCCACTACAACCAGCTGTTGCAGAGCCGCAACCGGCTGCTGAAGACCTCGCCCGCGGAGGAGTTGCTCGAAATCTACGACCAGCAGCTCGATGCCTGTGCTGCCACGATTTACCCTCGCCGTGTGGCTGCCGTCGAGCGGCTGCAGCCTCTCGTCGCGCGTTACTACCGCACGATATCCGCCGACCGGGAGGCCGTGGAGATCACCTATCGTTCGGCGCTTAACGAGCTGTCGATGACCGACCTGCTGCGGCAGGCGCGGCCCAAGGATTTGGCGATGGAGTTTACCACCGCAGGACTTCATCGCGACGATCTGGTGTTCAGGATCGGCGGCTATCCCCTGCGCCGTTACGGTTCGCAAGGACAGCAGAAATCCTTCCTCGTGGCCCTGAAACTGGCCCAATATGCCGTCGTGGCCGAGCAAACGGGGGTCAAACCCCTGCTTCTGCTGGATGATCTCTTCGACAAACTCGACGCCGGTCGTGTAGAGCAGCTCCTGCGCCTGGTCGCCGAGGAACAGTTCGGCCAGATCCTCATCACCGACTGCAACCCCGAGCGTCTGGCCGCCATCCTCGACCGCGCCGGAGCCCCCTACAACCTCTTTCACGTAGCCGGAGGACAAATCCTATGAGACGTACCAAAACCGTGAAAGTCGGCGAACTCCTCGACGAGTTCTTCCGCCGCCCCTACGTCGCCGCCAAAGTCGCCGAAGGCCGTCTGCCCGACACCTGGCGCGAAATCGTCGGCGACCAGGCCGCCGACCTCACCTCCGAACTCCGCCTCGAAAACCACGTCCTCTACATCCGCCTCCGCTCCAGCGTCCTCCGCTCCGAACTCTTCTACCAGCGCGACTCCCTCCGGGCCGAAATCAACCGGCGGTCGGGCGTCCAGCTCGTGAACGTGGTCATCATTCGGTAATGCCCGCTGCTTACTGACAACGACAGTCCTCTTTGGGCCCGTGGTCGGGCCCAGCCGGACGGGCAAACCCGAACAATATA
>CAZHMX010000154.1:0-3381 GCA_964533725.1 uncultured Alistipes sp.
GAGGATGAAGATGATCAGGTAGGGCGATATCTGTCGCCACGCGAAGAGTACGTTGCGGAAGTCGACGTGCAGCTCGGCCATCATCTGCGAGTTGAGGACCGGCACCAGGATGATCGCCGTCCACACCATCACATAGAGCAGGTTCTCGCCTATGGTCTGTTTTTTCTGAATCTTCATGCGGTAAAGATACGAATAAGCCGAGAGCAAAAAAAACGAATTCATTCGATTTTTTTGCCGAGGCGCAGTATCTAAGGCGAAGTCAAAGATACGAATAAGCCAGGGCAAAAGCAAGCAAGCTTGCTTTTTGCCGAGCGGGAGTATCTTCGGCAAAGCCAAAGATATGAAAAGTCAGTCTTTCAGGCATCCGACGGGCACGACCAGCACGCCGTCGCTGCGGCGGTAGGCGAACTCGCCGCCTGTGAGCACCATCAGGAACGACGGTTCGCCCATCCGGTCGGTGTTGACCCGCTCCTTGAGCTTGAGTAGGTTGGCCGCTGCCTGTTCGATCTGACGGTTGCCCAGCTTCACTTCTACGGCGGCCCAGCGTCCGTCGTGCAGGGCGACGATCATGTCGGCTTCCAGTCCGGTTTTGTCGCGATAGTGGAAGACCTCGCCGTCGTTGGCCTGGGCATAGACCCGCATGTCGCGCGTGCAGAGCGCCTCGAAGAGAAGCCCGAAAGTCTCGAAATCTTCCAGCAACCCCTCGGGTGAGGTGCGCAGGACCGCCGTGGCGATCGAGGGATCGACGAAATGGCGCTTGGCGGCGGTGCGGATGGCGGTTTTTGAGCGCAACGAGGGCTGCCATGCCGGCAGGTCTTCGACCACGAAAATGCGCCGCAGGGCATTCAGGTAGCCTGTGAGCGTCTTTTCCGAGATACTCATGTCGTTGGCTTCGACGTCGGCTTTGATCGTCTGGGCCGTCGCCAAGGTCGATACGTTGCGGGCCAGCGAGCGCAGCAGCGTGCGCACCCGTTCGGGGTTCTTTTCTACGCCGTCGACACGCTGTACGTCGAGGTTGATGACCGCTTCGACGTAGTTGGTCGCCATACGCAGGGCGGCGGGCCCCTTGTGTTTCACGGCTGCCGGCCAGCCGCCGCGGCAAATGGCGTGGGCGATTCGCTCGATAGTCATGTCGCTCGCACCCTCGATCTCCGTCCGTCCCTCGAAAAGTTCTTTCAGCGAGACCGAGCCGGTGGATTCCAGCGATTCGTAGAGGCTCATCGGGCGCATCAGCATGCGCGCAATGCGTCCCGTGCCGGTGTGGGCCGTCGCACCGTCGGTCGGCACCGCCGAGCCCGTCAGCAGAAACTGCCCCAGCGTTCCGCGGCGGTCGACCTCGAAGCGGACGGCGTCCCACAGCACAGGGGCCATTTGCCATTCGTCGATCAGGCGCGGCACGGCGCCTTGGAGCAGCAGCGACGGTTTGGTATCGGCCATCGTGCGGTAGGTGTCCGCTTTGTCGGGGTCCTGCATGTAGAGGACGCTCCGGGCCGCCTGATGGGCCGTACTGGTCTTGCCGCACCACTTGGCGCCCTCGATCAACACGGCACCCGAGACTTCGAGCTGTCGTTGCAATGCGATATCGCCGATTCGATGAAGATAATTTGCTTGTTCCATAGGGCTTGTTTACAAGGGCAAATATAGCTAATAATTTGCAACTTGCAAATATTATTCCCTATTTCGGCTCACTTTTACTCCCTATTTCGACTCGAATAAATTCCCTATTTTGGCTCGCTTTCACTCCCTGTTTTGGCTGAATAATAAGGAGTACCCGGTTGCCGGATACTCCTGAATTTATTACAGAGGACTGGTTAATTTATTACAGGGGGCTGACCTTGCAGCCTATTTTCCCAGCACCGAGGCGGTGTAGAGGTAGCGCTTGATGCTGCGCTTGGGGGTTTTCTCGAACTCGGTGGGGTAGAGGACGATTTCGGCGACGCGCTCGTAGGCCGCCAGCTGGGTGTTGAGCTCCGCGAGGTTGTTCTGCATGATTTCGGGCAGCGTCTCTTTGTCGACGCCCTCGTTCTCGGCTTGCTCGTAGTCGGGGACCACCAAGGCCCGGAGCCTGCCGTCGCCCATGTCGATCACGAGCGACTCGAGCACCATATACATGTTGTTGAGCTTGTCCTCGATCTCCTCGGGGTAGATGTTCTGCCCGTTGCCCGACAGAATCATCGTCTTCGAGCGGCCGCGGATGTAGAGCGTGCCGTCGGGGTCCATCGTCCCCATGTCGCCCGTGTGGAGCCAGCCCTCGGCGTCGAGGACCTTTTGCGTATCCTTTTCGTTCTTGTAGTAGCCCTCCATGACGTGTTCGCCGCGCACGAGGATTTCACCCGCCGTATGTTCCGGGTCGGAAGAATCGATCCGCACTTCGAGCAGGTTTTTCAGGTAGGTGCCGCACGACCCGGCCTTGAACTCGTTGTCGGGGGCGAAGCTGATCAGAGGCGCGCACTCGGTCATGCCGTAGCCGATCGTGATCGGGAACTTGATCTTCATGAGGAATGTCTCGGTCTCCTGGTTCATTGGCGCGCCGCCCACGATGAAGATCGCGACGTTGCCGCCGAAAGCGTCCATGAGCTTCTTGCGGATCGCCGAGTAGATGGCCGAGTTGAGGAGCGGAATCTTCACCGCAAGGCTCATCGGCCCCTTTTCGAGCATCGGCAGCACCTGCTTGCGGTAGACCTTTTCCAGAATCATCGGCACGCAGCAGACGATCGTGGGCTTGACCACCGACATGGCCTCGATAAGAATCTTCGGCGAGGGAATGCGGCCCAGCAGCGTGATGTGTCCGCCCACGGCCAGCGGCGTCAGAAAGTCGAAAGCGCAGCCGTAGGCGTGGGCCAGCGGCAGGAACGAGAGGGTGCGGCCCCCTTTCTGGAAGTAGCGCTGCCCGGTCTGGGTGTTGACCGCTTCGCTGGCGAAGAGCACGTTGCCCGTGAGGTTGTTCACCGTCAGCATCACCCCTTTCGAGTAGCCCGTCGTCCCGGAGGTGTAGTTGAGCAGGATGACCCGGTCGTTGGGGATGTCGGGGTAACGGATGTCGTTGATGCTGAATCCGCGCGTATACTTGGCCCGGTAGTTCTTGAGGATGTCGCGTTGGAACTTCGTGAGCGACTTGCCGTCGCGTTCGTAGACGACATGGAAGTCCGTGAGCGAGAAGACCGCTTCGATCTGGCGGATCTGCTCCTCCTCGATGACGTCCCAGAAGTTGTCGCTCAGAAACAGCAGGCGGCTTTCCGAGTGGTTGACGATGTGGATGACGTCGTTGGGGGTGAAGTCCTGCAGGATCGGGACGATGACGGCTCCGTAGGTGATCGTGGCGATGTAGGTGATGCACCAGCGGGGGTTGTTGCGGCCGATGAGCGCGATTTTGTCGCCCTG
>CAZHMX010000155.1:0-3356 GCA_964533725.1 uncultured Alistipes sp.
AGCCGGACGGGCGAACCCGAACAATAAGGAGTTTGACAGCGCAGATGTTTACACACCTTGATTGGGAAGGGGGTCTTGCCCGGGATTTCCCCGGGCAAGACCCCCTTCCCAATCAAGGTGTATAGATATTCACATCGTCGAACCCATATTGTTCGGGTTCGCCGCGCGGCTGGGCCAAACCATTGGCCCAAGGAGCGCAGTCGTTGTCAGTACCCGCTGTCCAACCCTATTTTCGTCCTATTCGGCGAATTTGGAGCCGTCGTAGGCCCATTTGACGAATACGGAGCCCCAGGTGTAGCCGCCGCCGAAGGAGGCGAGGATGAGGTTGTCGCCTTTGCGGAGTGCGTTTTCGTAGTCGTAGAGACAGAGGGGGATGGTAGCGGCGGTGGTGTTGCCGTAGCGGTTGATGTTGATCATGCACTTTTCGCGGCCGAGGCCCATGCGGCGTGCGGTGGCGTCGATGATCCGGAGGTTGGCCTGGTGGGGCACTAAATAGCGGATATCTTCGGCGCGCAGGCGGTGGCGTTCCATCATCTCGACCGACACGTCGGCCATGTTGGACACGGCGGCCTTGAATACGGCCTGACCGTCCTGGGTGATGGTGTGCCAGTTGTTGCGCACGGTCTCTTCGCTGGCGGGGTAGCGCGAGCCGCCGGCCTTCATGTAGAGGTGCATTTCGCCCGAGCCGTCGGAGTGGAGGATGGAATCGACGACGCCGTAACCTTGCGTGTCGGGCTCGAGCAGTACGGCGGCGGCGCCGTCGCCGAAGATCGGACAGGTGTTGCGGTCCTTGTAGTCGACGATGGAGGACATCTTGTCGGCTCCGACGACGATGGCTTTTTTGCAGAAGCCGGTCTCGATGAACTGTGCGGCGGTGGTCAGCGCGAAGAGGAAACCGCTGCAGGCGGCCGAGACGTCGTAGGCGAAGGCGTTTTTGCATCCGGCCTGATCGGCGATGAGGTTACCGGTCGAGGGGAAGAACATATCGGGCGTGATGGTGGCGCAGATCACCAGGTCGATATCCATGGGGTTGACGCCGGTCTTGTCCAAGAGGTTGCGGATGGCGCGTGCACCCATGTAGGAGGTGCCGAGGTTTTCGCCTTTGAGGATATGGCGTGTTTTGATGCCGATGCGCGACATGATCCACTCGTCGGAGGTATCGACCATGGTGCTCAGCTCTTCGTTGGTGAGCAGGTAATCGGGCAGAAAGGCACCGACGCCCGTAATGGCGGCTTGTACTTTTTTCATATCGTCAGTTGTTAAATGCGCGGCGGAGCTTCTCGGTGAAACCGGCTTTGGCGCAGCGCTCTGTGGAGAGGATCATGTTGCAGATGGCCAAGGGGGTGGAGCAGCCGTGTCCGATGAGCACCGGTGCGTTGATACCCAGCACGGGGGTGCCGCCGACCGACTCGTAGTTCATGGCGCTCCAGAAGGGGTTGTCGATGCCCATGGCGCGGTTGATCCGATAGAGTCCTTCGGCCATTTTCAGGGCGGTGTTGCCGACGAATCCGTCGCAGACCACCACATCGGCGATTTTGCCCGAGAAGAGGTGGGTGCCCTCGATGTTGCCGACGAAGTTGAAACGCCCGTCGGCTTTCATCAGATCGTGGGCGGCTTTGGCCTGTGCGTTGCCCTTGGTCTCCTCCTCGCCGATGTTGAGTATGGCGACGCGGGGGTTGCTGATGCCCATCACCGACTCGGCGAAGATCGAACCGATCAACCCGTACTGTACCAGCACTTCGGGTTTGCAGTCGACATTCAGCCCCACATCCAGCAGCAGCGCGGGACGTCCCGCGAGGGTGGGGATGGAGGAGGAGATGGTGGGTCGGATGATACCCTCGACGGGTTTTGCGGCATACATCGATCCGACCATCATGGCTCCGGTCGAACCGGCGCTGGCGAAACCGTCGATGAGTCCCTTGGCCAGATACGTGAAACCGACCGTGATGCTCGAATCGCTTTTTTGCTGGAACGCTTTGGCGGGATGGTCGCCCATCTCGATCACTTCGGTTGTGGCGACGATATCGAACCTGTCGGCGGGGATATGCTCCTGTGCCAGAATCCGTTCGATGGGTTCGCGGTTGCCGAACAGGACGATCCGGCTTTCGGCGTCGATTTTGTCGAGCGCCATCACGGCGCCTTTGACAGCGGCTTCGGGGGCGAAGTCACCGCCCATCGCGTCAATACCTATCTTCAACATAATTACCTCTTTAACTATTAATAAAATCACATCCGTCGACCAACCCGTCCATGCTCCGCCGAGGGGCCTGGAGGATCGGTGCGAGGAGTGTTCAAGAAGTACAGAAAGCGCCTGCGGTGCAGACGCTTCGGGGGCCTATTCGGCAGCCTTCTTCTCGATGGCCAGCTTGCCGCGGTAGAAACCGCACTCGGGGCAAACGCGGTGATAGAGAACCGCAGCGCCGCAGTTCGAGCAGGCGACAACGGTCGGAACGGTAGCCTTGTAGTGGGTTCTTCTCTTATCGCGTCGGGTCGACGAGACTTTGTGTTTAGGATGTGCCATTTTCTATAATTTTTTATGTTTAACTTTTATGTTGTTCTTCATTCGTTGTCCTGTTGCATGGCGCGTTTGAGCGCTTCGAGCTTGCTCTGCTCCTCGCGGCTCAGGGCCGTGCGTTCCGACTCCTTGGCCCGGGCCTCTATCTCGGCGAACTCCTCGGTGTCGACGGCCTTGAAGCGGGCCAGCATGTCGGCGTCGCATTCCCCCTCGGCGTGCACCCGCTGATAGGGCAGGCTGAGGATCACGCTCTCGTAGAGGTACTGCCCCAGCTCCACCTTGTCGGCCGACTGCGGGATCCACATCGACTCGCCGTCGTATTCGTCGATCTCGTCCGAGAAACGCACCACCAGACGCCCCTGCCACCGAATCGGCACGCGGCAGTCCTCCAGGCAGCGGTCGCAGGGAACGACAACCTCGCCGTCGATCCTCGTCGTCAGGTCGAGCATCGACTCCGACCGGTTCAGATCGACGTGGGCTTTGAGTTCGGCGCTGCGGATCTCGGTGTTCTCGAATGCCTCGAACAGCGCGCCGCCGACTTCGAAATCGAAGCCGTGCACCCCGGGTTTCAACCCCTTCCAGGCAATGGCGTATTGCTCTAAAACCTCCATTTACTGTGTAATAGTCTGCAAAGGTATGAATTAATTCGGATAAATGCAAAGTTTTTTAACCGCCGCCCGCAAAAATTGCACTCCGCCCCACCTCCCCCACTGCGCTATCCCGCTGTATATAACACAGTTTCATGCTCCGGGGCTTGACAGCGACTGTCCTCCTTGGGCCCGTGGTCGGGCCCAAGGAGCGCAGTCGTATCGGGACTACCGGAAGTCGATGGTTTCGAATT
>CAZHMX010000156.1:0-3339 GCA_964533725.1 uncultured Alistipes sp.
CAACGCCACGCCACCCAGGGCAGAAAAACATACAGGCACACCCGCAAGAAAACATTCGCCCGTCCGGCTGGGCCGACCACGGACCCAAGGAGGAGAGTCGTGCGTCAGCCCGCGCTGTCGGTTCACGCCGTCGAACCCTTATTGTTCGGGTTCGCCGCGCGGCTGGGCCAAACCATTGGCCCAAGGAGCGCAGTCGCATCAAACCGGAGCATCAAGACACGACGGCATAAAAAATCCCCTGACCGGTTGGGCCAGGGGATTGGCATTAACAAAGGAGAAATTACATCTTCTTGCCTACATTCGTCTTCTTGGCTACCTTGGGTGCGGCGGCTTTGGCGGCCGTAGCCTTGGGAGCACGGGGAGCCTTGGCCTTCTCCTCCACTACCGTGGCATCCTCGACGGCGTCGGTCGTCTTCTTGCGCGAACGACGGGTCTTGGGCTTGGCCTCCGTAGCGGCGGCGGGCACGACACCGGTGGTGTAAGCCTCGTTGAAATCGACGAACTCGATGATGCACATCTCGGCACCGTCACCCAGACGGAAGCCCGTCTTCAGGATACGGGTGTAGCCACCCGGACGCTCGGCGATTTTCGGGGCGATCGTACGGAACAGCTCCGTAACGGCCTCTTTCTGTTTGAGATAGGAGAAAACAACACGACGCTGATGGGTGGTATCCTCCTTCGACTTGGTTACCAGCGGTTCGACAAACTGCTTCACAGCCTTTGCCTTGGCCACCGTGGTCTCGATACGCTTGTGCAGAATCAGCGATGCAGCCATATTCGACATCAACGCCTTGCGGTGTCCGGCCTTTCTGCCCAGGTGATTATAATTCTTATTGTGTCTCATAATTAGTCTTTATCAAGTTTGTAGATAGATACATCCATTCCGAACTTCAGGTTGAGCGAAGCCAACAGCTCGTCCAACTCCGTGAGCGATTTTTTGCCGAAGTTGCGGAACTTCAACAGATCGTTGCGATTGAGCTTTACAAGATCCCCCACCGTGTCGACGTCGGCCGCCTTCAGGCAGTTCAACGCACGAACCGACAGGTCTTTGTCCGACAACTTCGTTTTCAGCAACTGGCGCATATGCAATACGTCCTCGTCGAACTCCTCCGTGCTGGCCGGATCCTCGATGTTGACCGAAATCTTCTCGTCGCTAAAGAGCATAAAGTGCTGAATCAGGATCCGCGCAGCCTCTTTCAATGCCTCCTTGGGATGGATCGAGCCGTCGGTGGTGATCTCCAGATTCAACTTCTCATAGTCGGTACGCTGCTCCACGCGGTAGTCTTCGATCGAGTACTTGACGTTCTTGATCGGGGTGTGGATCGAGTCGATCGGGAGCGTCCCGAAGTCGCACTCGGCAGGCGTATTCTCCTCGGCGGGAACGTAGCCACGGCCCTTACCGATCGTAAGGGTCATTTGCAACTTCGTTCCGGGTACAAGGTGGCAGATCACCAGGTCGGGGTTGAGCACCTTGAACGAAGAGAGGAAATTCGAGACATAACCGGCCGTCAGTTCGGTCACGCCGGCGACGTTGACCTGAACCTTCTCGAAATCCTGATTGTCCACCGTGCGCACGAAACGCACCTGCTTCAGATTCAGGATAATCTCGATCATATCCTCCTTCACACCCGGCACAGCAGCAAACTCGTGGTCGACACCCGATACCTTGACCGTCGTGATGGCGTAACCCTCCAACGAGGAGAGCAGCACACGACGCAAGGCGTTGCCGACGGTCATACCGAACCCGGGTTCCAGCGGACGGAACTCGAAGACGCCGAACGACGACGAGGATTCGAGCATGATCACCTGTTCAGGCTTCTGAAATGCTAATATTGCCATAATATTGAAGTTGTTGTAAGTTCACTACTTGGAGTACAGCTCGACGATCAACTGCTCTTTGATGTTCTCCGGAATCTCCTCACGTTCGGGGTTCTGCAGGAAGCGGCCCGACATCGAGGCGCCGTCCCACTCCAACCAGGCGTAGCGGCTGCGCGCGGCACCGGCCAGCGAGTTGGTGATAACCTCCAAGCTCTTCGACTTCTCACGAACCGATACCACGTCGCCCACCTTGAGCGAGTACGAAGGAATGTTCACGACCTTGCCGTTGACGCAGATGTGGCAGTGCGAAACGAGCTGACGGGCAGCGGCGCGCGTCGGGGCGATACCCAGACGGTAAACCACGTTGTCCAAACGGCACTCCAGCAACTTCAACAGGTTCTCACCCGTGATACCGCCCATACGGGCAGCTGCCTCGTAGGTGCGCGAGAACTGCTTCTCCAGCACGCCATAGGTGTACTTGGCCTTCTGCTTCTCGTTCAACTGCGTACCGTACTCCGAAACCTTCTTGCGCTTGCGTGCCAAGCCATGCTGACCGGGAGGAAAGTTACGCTTTTCGAGCACCGTATCAGCACCATAAATAGCCTCGCCGAATTTACGGGCGATTTTGGATTTTGGTCCAATATATCTTGCCATTTTCTTTAACTTTTTTAACGTTCATTTTATGCTCTCCGCGCCGCCTTTCTCTCATAACGGCCGGGGTTCCGACATCCGTCCCCCCCCCTAAAAACCGCACTCGGCAAAACCGGACACGAAGAGGCAAAAGTTTTTCAAGTTCTCCTCACCCCGGGATTATACACGACGGCGGTTGGGAGCACGACAACCGTTGTGGGGCATCGGCGTCACGTCGATAATCTCCGTAACGACAATACCGGCACCGTGGATCGTACGCACGGCCGACTCACGGCCTGCACCCGGACCCTTGACATAGACCTTCACCTTGCGGAGACCCATATCGTAGGCTACCTTGGCGCAATCGGCCGAAGCCGTCTGGGCTGCATAGGGAGTATTCTTCTTCGAACCGCGGAAACCCATCTTACCGGCCGACGACCAGCTGATCACATCGCCGTTTTCGTTCGTGATGGTGATGATCACGTTGTTGAAGGTCGAGTGCACGAAAGCCATACCGGCCACACCCACCTTGACAACCTTCTTTTTAACTGTTCCAGTTTTCTTAGCCATAATTCTCTCCTATTACTTAGTAGCCTTTTTCTTGTTAGCAACGGTCTTCTTGCGACCCTTACGCGTACGGGCGTTGTTCTTGGTGCTCTGACCGCGAACCGGCAGGCCCAGACGGTGACGGATACCACGGTAGCAACCGATATCCATCAGTCGTTTGATGTTCAGCTGAACGAGCGAACGGCACTCGCCCTCCACCTTCAGACCCAACTCGGCGATCTTCGAACGGATAGCACCTACCTGTTCGTCCGACCACTCCTCGACCTTCGTATCGTAGCTGATGCCCGTCTGGTCGAGAATCATGCGAGCCGTGCTGCGACCGAT
>CAZHMX010000157.1:0-3306 GCA_964533725.1 uncultured Alistipes sp.
CGCTCCTCGGGAACGGGATTCTCCACGACGACGATGGCGTTGTCCAGATCGCCGCCCTTGATCAGGTTGGCCTGGAAGAGGGGCTCCAGTTCGTGCAGGAAGACGAACGTGCGGCAGGGGGCGATCTTCGAGGCGTAGTCGTCCTCGGGGTTGAAGGTGGCGTACTGGTTGCCGATCACCTTCGAGTTGTAGTCGACGTGGAGCGAAACGGAGAAGTCGTCGTCGGGATAGATGATGATGGCCACGCCCTTTTCGGGAACCGTGTAGACCATCTTTTCGGTCACCTGGAAGAACTTGCGCTCGGCCTTCTGCTCCTCCAGCCCGGCGGCCACGATCGCTGCGGCATACTCGCGGGCCGAACCGTCCATGATCGGGGTTTCGGGTCCGTTGATCTCGATGGCGGCATTGTCGACACCCAGGGTCCAGAGGGCCGAAACGATGTGTTCGATGGTGCTGACGCGTTGGCCGCCTGCCTCGATGGTCGTTCCGCGGGCGGTGTCGACCACGTGGTCGCAGTCGGCGGGGATGGCAGGGCAACCCTCGATGTCGGTGCGGTAGAATACGATGCCGTGATCGGGTGCGGCGGGTTTGACGGTCATTTCGACGTTGACCCCCGTATGCAAGCCCTTGCCGTTGAAGGTGACGGGCGTCTTCAGAGTCTGTTGATAGATGGACATATCTCTATATCGTTTTTATATTTTGTGCGCAAAGATAATGTTTTTTCATGAAAAAGTCGTATTTTTGCTGCAAATTCACATCCTTATGGCTGAAAATGAACCTAAAAAGTCTCCCGCGCGTCCGCGTTTGCGTCTTCCGTTCGACAATCGGCGGCAGGATGCGGGCGAATGGGCCTTCGACCATCGCGCCGGGTTGTGCATTACGCTCATCGCCTATTTGGTGCTGATGATCGCCTTCGTGTCGTCGAAAATCATCGTGGGACGGCCCGCCGGCGAACAGGGACTCTATATAGATCTGACCACGCTGGCCGAGCTGGAGGCCGAGAAAAACCGCCTCGAGCGCGAGATACAGGAGCGCCGGCAACAGGAGAACTTCGACTTCGGCAAGGTCAGCAACAAGGTCTCGAACGACAACATGCTCGACGAGACCTTGCGCGATGACCGCGGTACCCGCACGGCCGAGCTGAATGCTTCGGCTACGGCCGTGGGCGACAAGATGCGGGCCAACCGCGAGGCCTACGAGCAGGGCCTGGCCGAGGCCGACGCTATCCGCGTGGGTGAGGAGGGGCCCGAGGATCCGGGCGCCAAACGCCAGGACGTCAAGGTCAAAGGTTCGGTGACGGTGCGCTTCGACCTGAAAAACCCGACGCGCACGGAGCGTCATTTAGTCATCCCCGCCTATCTTTGCGAAGGGGGCGGCGAGGTGGTGGTCTCCGTGACGGTCAACCCCAACGGCGAGGTGATCGCCTCGAAAGTCCTGCAGGGCAGCGACGAATGTATGCGCGAAACGGCCCTGCGTGCGGCCCGGCAGTCGACCTTCAATATCGACCCCGCGGCCCCCGCCCGGCAGACCGGAACGATAACCTATCTCTTTATTCCGCAATAAAAGCGGAAGATGCGGCACAACCGCCGGCCGACGGAGATATTTTGCCCGAATTTTGTAAACGGAAACGACGTTATGATACACATAGGAACCGAAAATTTTGTCTTGATCAGCGCCGTGCTGATCTTCGCCGCCGTGTTTGCGGGTAAACTGGCCTACCGTCTGGGTGCGCCGGCCTTGTTGCTGTTTTTGGGTGTCGGCATCCTCGGCGGCTACAAATTCATCGCCTTCTATTCGGTCGGAATGACCCAGTTTATTGGCATGATCGCCCTCTGTATCATCCTCTTCACGGGCGGTATGGAGACCAAATTCGCGCAGATACGGCCCGTGATGGTCCCCGGCGTGGTGCTGGCGACGGTGGGGGTGGTGCTCACGGCGCTGCTGGTGGGCGGTTTCGTCACGCTCGTCTCGCCGTGGCTGGGGCTGCCGCTCTCCTTCCCGATGGCGATGCTGCTGGCCTCGACGATGGCCTCGACCGACTCGGCCTCCGTATTCTCGATCCTCCGCTCCAAAAAACAGGGACTCAAGGAGAACCTGCGGCCGATGCTGGAGCTCGAGAGCGGTAGTAACGACCCCGTGGCCTACATGCTGACGGTGCTGATGGTCGGCGTCGTGGCGGGCGGCGAAGCGGGCGTCTGGTCGGGTATTCTGCGCTTCGTGGTCGAGATGGGCATGGGTGTCTTCGTCGGCTTTCTGATCGGTCGCGCGGCGGTGTGGGTGATCAATACGGTGGAGATCTACAACGATTCGCTCTATCCGATTCTGCTTCTGGCATTTGCCTTTTTTACCTTCGCCTTCACGTCGGTTCTGCACGGCAACGGCTATCTGGCCGTCTACGTGGCGGGTTTGATTGTCGGCAACCTGAAACTGGCTCACAAGCACAATATGACCAACTTCTTCGACGGCTTCACCTGGCTGTTGCAGATCGTGCTGTTCGTTACGCTGGGTCTGCTGGTCGATGTCGACGAACTGTTGCAGCCCGAGGTCCTGCTTTTGGGCGGTTTGGTCGGTCTGTTCATGATCGGCGTGGGCCGGCCTGCGGCGGTATTCCTCTGTCTGCTGCCTTTCCGCAAATTCTCGCAGCGGGCCCGGCTCTATGTCTCGTGGGTGGGGTTGCGCGGCGCCGTCCCCATCATCTTCGCCACCTATCCTCTGGCGGCGCATATCGAGGGGGCTTCGCTGATCTTCAATGTGGTCTATATGGGTACGATCGTCTCGCTGCTGGTGCAGGGCACGACCGTCAGCGGGATGGCCAACCTGTTGGGGCTGGCCTACGAGGAGCGCGAATCGTCGTTCAATATCAGCATTCACGACGATCTGGAGCTGGATCTGGACGAGGTGGCAGTCACGCAGGCGATGCTCGCAAACGGCAATACGCTCAACAAGATCGTGCTACCCGAGCAGCGTCTGGTGATGATGGTTCGTCGCGATGGAAACTATTTCGTACCCAACGGCCACACTCCGTTGAGCGAGGGCGACAAGCTGCTTATCATCTCGGGGCGTGATGTCGCCTGGCAGGATGCTTATCGCAATGCGGGGATCGAGGATGTGATCAAGCTGCCGTAACCGACGCGTGTTGCGCTCGTCGGGGCGGGCGCTCCCCGGTCCATGTGTTTTCTTGCGGGTGTGTATATGTTTTCTGCCCTGGGACACCCCAGGGCAGAAAACATATACACACCCGCAAGAAAACATATTGTTCGGGTTCGCCCGTCCGGCTGGGCCCGACCACGGGCCCAAGGAGGACAG
>CAZHMX010000158.1:0-3230 GCA_964533725.1 uncultured Alistipes sp.
GCCCGCGCGGCTGGGCCAAACCATTGGCCCAAGGAGCGCAGTCGCTGTCGGTACGAAATGAAAAAGCCCCCGGTGATACCGTGGGGCTTGGTGGTTAGGGGTCAGGCAGAGGGTTAGTCTACCGGGATATCTTTGTTGACGTTTTTGCTGCCGATGAGGGCGTAGTAGAGGATGTAGGCGGCGCAGAAGAGGACTACCCAGTAGCTGGTGAGGTAGGATCCGGTGACGTCGGCTACGTAGGCCTGGATGGCGACCATGACGGCGCAGCCGAAGACCATGGTCATAAAGGCGCCGGAGGCGATGGAGGTATACTTGCCGAGACCTTCGACGGCCATATTGAAGATACCGCCCCACATTACGGAGGTGCAGAGGCCGACGAGGAGGAAGGCGAAGATACCCACGGGTACCTCGGCCCAGATGAGGTTGAGGTTAGCCCAGTCGATACCGGGGACGTTGACGGTGACGGTCGTGGGGGCGAACATACCGAAGGCGACGAGGATCACGGCGAGCGATGCGACGGTGGCGATCATCACGCGGGAGGAGACCTTGCCGCCGATCACGCCGCCGACGAAGCGGCCCACGAGCATCATCAGCCAGTAGACGGCGACGATCAGACCCACGATCGTGGCGTCCATACCCAGACCCGGAGTTGCGGCGTCGGCTGCGGAGGTCAGATACTGGAGGATGTAGGTCGGGGTGCCCACCTCGATACCCATGTAGAGGAAGATGGCGAGGATACCCAGCTTGAAGTGGCGGAACGAGAAGGCGCTGTACTTCTCCTTGACGGCCTTCTTCTCGACCGAAACCTGTTCGGGTTCCTCGATCTTGGCGAAGTAGAGGACGATGAAGGCGACCACGAAGATGGCCAGGGCGATGAAGAGGGCGGGGGTTGCGTCGGCGATCTTGGCCTTGGCGGCGTCGCCGATCAGGGCGCCCATGATGATGTAGACGGCTACGGCGGCCGAGCTGTTGAATACGCCGCCGATCTGGATCAGCTGGTTGCCTTTGTTACCGCCGCCGCCCAGGGTGTTGAGCATGGGGTTGACCACGGTGTTGAGCATACACATGCAGAAGCCCGAGATGAAGGCGCCGATCAGATAGACGCCGAACGACTGGATCGAGTCCCAGCCCGACATCCACTGCACCAGAATACCGATGATGCCGACCACGAGGGCCATCAGACCGGTGGCTTTGTAGCCGTAGCGCTTGATCAGCATACCGGAGGGGATACCCATCACCAGATAGGCGATGAAGTTGCCGTAGTTGCCCACCTGCGCCAGCAGGTTCGAGGCGCCGAACTGGTTCTTCACGATAATGGCCATCGGTGAGCAAAGGTTGGTCACGAAGGCGATCATCGCGAACAGAGCTATCATCATGATGATAGCCATCCACTGTTTTTTCTGTTGTTCCATACGATGAATTTTAAGGTTTTGTTTCTGTTTATCTGTATTTTATTGATTTCGGTCGGTGGCAAAGAGACAGAGGTCGGCCAGGGCCTTGCCTGCGGGCGAACCGGCGCCGGGGATGCAGCCCAGGGCACCTATAGCCACCGTCACGCGGTCGTGCATCACGCGCCGGGCCTCGTCCAGTCCGCCCTCCGTCTCGACGATCCGCTGCAGCGCGTCGACGGCGTCCTCCTCCGTGGCGGCACGGCGCAGCAGCCCGAGCAACTCCCGGCGGCGGTCGTCGTCGCAGCGTTCGAGCACCGCAAGCAGGGGCAGGGTGATCTTTCCCTCGCGCAGGTCGTTGTTGACAGGTTTTCCCGTGGCGGCCGAGCGGGTGTAGTCCAGCAGGTCGTCCTGTATCTGGAAGGCGTCGCCGAGGGCCTCGCCGAAACGGCGCATCTGTTCGACCCGTTCGCGCGGGGCGCGGACCGAGAGGGCGCCGGCCGAGGCACTGATACCGAACAGCGCGGCGGTCTTGAGGTGGATGACGCGGAAATACTCCTCGCGCGTGAGGCTCCCGCGCCGGGCGCAGTCGCCCTGCAGCAGCTCGCCCTCACAGAGGATGGCGACGGCGCGGCTGACGTGGTCGACCAGATCGTACTGGGCGCTCTGAAGCCCCGCGGATATGGTTTTGGAGAGGAGGTAGTCGCCCAGCAGAACGGCATTTTTGGATTGCCAGAGGGCGTTGGCGGTGGGTTTGCCGCGGCGCGAATCGCTCTCGTCGAGCACGTCGTCGTGGACGAGCGAGGTGGTGTGGATCATCTCGATCAGCAGGGCGGCCAGATAGGTGCGGCGGCCGATGGCACGGGCACCCTGCGGGGCATTGAGTGCGGCCGAGAGCAGGACGACCAGCGGACGCACGGCCTTGCCTTGCGTGGAGAAGGTATGGCGGAGCATCTCTTCGAGCAGCGGGCAGGAGGTATGGAACTGCCGTTCGGCGAACTCCTCATAGAAGGCTTTGAACTCCTCGAGTTGCGGTTCGACGGGACGGCGTATTTGGTCGAGCGTAATCATGCGCAGCTTATTGTTCATTTATGCAACATTCCGGCCGCGGGAGCGGTCCGAAGGGGTTCGGTCCCTGCTTCCGGCTAAAACCTTGCAATATGCAAAGATAGTAAAATTTCGGAATCGCCGCATACTTTTCCCCTATTTTTTATAAACTTTAACGCCGCGGTTATCGCAAAAACGATAGCCGCGGCGTCAAAATCACGACACGTGTCCTGTCCGGCACCTCCGAACTACTTCACGATATTGATGATGCGGCCGGGAACGACGATCACTTTTTTGGGGGCGTTGCCCTCCAGATAGCGCTGAGCGTCTTCGGTCGTCACGATGTCGGCCTGGATCTCCGCCACGGTGGCCGAGAGCGGATATTCGCGCTTGAAACGCAGCTTGCCGTTGATCGACACGGGATATTCGAAGCTGTCCTCCACGAGCCACTTCTCGTCGAAATCGGGATAGGCGGCGTCGCACACCGAACCCTCGTGACCGGCCAGCGACCACAGTTCCTCGGCAATGTGCGGGGCGAAGGGGGCGATCAGCGCCACCAGCGGCTCGACGATCCGGCGTTTGTGGCACTCGCCCAACTCGTTGAGACAGATCATGAAGGCGGCTACCGAGGTGTTGAACGAGAAGTTCTCGATATCCTCGCGCACCTTCTTGACGGTCTTGTGGAGCGTCTTCAGCTCGGCACGCGTCGGCTCGTCGTCGGTGAGGGCGAAGTTGCCCTGACGGTCGAAGCAGAGGCGCCAGAAACGGCGCAGGAACTTGTGCACGCCGTCGATG
>CAZHMX010000159.1:0-3209 GCA_964533725.1 uncultured Alistipes sp.
CCCAGGCCGAGTAGCCGCGGGCCTCGAAGGTGTTGCGGATACCGCCGTTGGGGAACGACGAGGCATCGGGCTCCTGCTGCACGAGCAGCTTGCCCGAGAACTCCTCCAGCACGCCGCCGTGGCCGTCGGGTTCGGCAAACGAATCGTGTTTCTCGGCCGTACCGCCCGTCAGGGGCTGGAACCAGTGGGTATAGTGGTCGGCACCGTTTTCAAGGGCCCACTGACGCATGCCGGCGGCAATGCCGTCGGCCAGTTCGCGGGTCAGCGGCGTACCGTTCTCCATCGTGTCGAGCAGTGCGGCATAGTCGGCCTTGGTGAGATACTTCTTCATCGCGGCGCGTCCGAAGACCCGCGCACCGAAATAGTCGGAAGGACGCCCCTCGGGAGCCTTCACATCGACGGCGCGGTGGTTGATGGCCGCGTCGACCATTTTGAAACGCAATAATGACATAATTCTGTCCGGTTAATTTTGATGCCACAAAGGTACGCAAAGCAAAGAAAAACGCAAAAACATTTTTTCACGTTTTTTCAACAATTCGCAATTTTTTATGCCGTTTTCCGGATTTTCGATCTTAAATTTCAGCTATACCCCTCAAAAAATCAACTGTTATTCGAATAACAGTTGATTTTTCACGCATTTTTACGAAAATTGCGATTTTTTGTTCACCGCCATTCCAGGACCCCGGAAGACAAAAACCGGCCGGCGAACCGCGACAAACCGCAAAACAGCTGTTATTTTGTTAACGAAAAAGTTTTTCTTCTCCCAAAAAGTTCGTAACTTTATGCCGCAATTTGCGCAACCCCCGTGCAAAAGCGACAAAAACAGAGCGTGAAAAATAGAAAAAACCAATATTAATCTCTAAAAACGTTATGGCAAATACCAATCGTGAAAAGCTGTTTACCGAGTTCCCGGCCGTCTCGACCGAGCGCTGGGAAGAGGTCATTACAGCCGACTTGAAAGGTGCTGACTACGAGCGCAAGTTGGTGTGGCGCACCCCCGAAGGGTTCAACGTCCGCCCCTACTACCGTGCGGAAAACCTCGCCGACGTGCAGTTCATGGGCTCCGAGGCGGGTGAGTTCCCCTATGTACGCGGCGTGAAGAAGGACAACCGCTGGCTCGTACACCAAACCGTCGAGGTCAGCTCCACCGCCGAAGCCAACGCCGAGGCACTCAAAATCCTCAATGCGGGTATCGACTCGCTGGAGTTCCGCTTCGCCGAACCCGCCGCAGCCGCCGACCTGGATCTGCTCCTCAACGGAATCGCCGTCGAGGCCGTAGAGCTCACCTTCAGCGGCAAGAAGATCGGCCGCCTGGCCGACGAGGTGCTGGACAAGCTGGAGCGCGAGGGCGTATCGAAGGAGAACGCTCGCGTGAACTTCGTTGTCGACCCCATCGTCCTGAAACTCTCGAAGAAGGGCGCCTTCTGCTCGACCGACGGCGAGAAATGCTTCGCCCGCATCGCCGCCCTGGTCAACCGCACCGCCGAATGGAAACACGTCCGCGTGGTGACCGTATCGGGCGAGACCTTCTCGAACGCCGGTTCGACCATCGTCGAGGAGCTGGCCTTTACGCTGGCCGCAGGTCACGAATATTTAGTGCGCATGATGGAGGCCGGCATCCCCGTCGACACCGCCGCACGCAAGATCCGCTTCTCGATGGGCATCACCTCCACCTATTTTATGGAGATGGCCAAATTCCGCGCCGCACGCATGCTGTGGGCCAACATCGTCAAGGCCTACAACCCCGAGTGCCCGTGCTCGTCGAAGATGTTCCAGCACGCCGTCACCTCGCGCTGGAACCAGACCGTCTACGACCCCTATGTCAACATGCTGCGCGGCACGACCGAGGCCATGTCGGCTTCGATCGCCGGAGTCCACTCGTTGGAGGTCACGCCGTTCAACGTCGCCTTCGAGTCGGGTGACGAGTTCTCGAAGCGCATCGCCCGCAATGTCGAGCTGCTGCTCAAGCACGAGTCGCACTTCGACCAGGTGGTCGACCCCGCCGGCGGTTCGTACTACATCGAGAACCTCACGCAGAGTATCGCCGCCGAGGCGTGGAAGCTATTCGTCGAGGTAGAGGAGAAGGGCGGTTATGTGACCGCATTCAACGAGGGCTTCGTTGTCGGACGCGTGAAGGCTTCGGCCGCCGCCAAGGACAAGAACATCTCGACCCGCCGTCAGATCCTGCTCGGCGCCAACCAGTACCCCAACTTCACGGAGGTAGCCGCCGAGGCCGTAGCGGCCGAATCGGTAACGCGCGAGGCCGCCGAGGGCAATGTCCTGGTTCCCTATCGCGGCGCCATGGCCTTCGAAGCCATGCGTCTGCACGTCGACCGCAGCGGCAAGACCCCCAAGGCCTTCATGCTCACCTGCGGCAGTCTGGCCATGGCCCGTGCCCGCGCCCAGTTCTCGTGCAACTTCTTCGCCTGCGCCGGCATCCGCGTGATCGACAACACGTTCTTCAAGTCGATCGAAGAGGGTGTCGAGGCCGCCTTGGCCTCCAAGGCCGAGATCGTGGTGGTCTGCGCTTCGGACGACGACTACGCAACGGCCGCCCCGAAGGTGAAAGAGATGCTCGGCGACAAGGCGATCTTGGTCGTAGCCGGCGCACCCGCCTGCACTCCCGAACTTCAGGCACAGGGCATCAACAACTTTATCAACGTCAAGAGCAACGTGCTCGAAACCCTCAAGTTCTATCTCAAGGAGCTGGGGATCTAATGGGTAAAAACTATGAGAGCAAAATTTTCGGATATTTTATATAAAGGTGCGGAGAGCAACGGTTCGTGCGCTTCCGCCCAACCCGAGACCGAGCCTTGGTTGACTGCCGAGCGCATCCCCGTCAAGGGTATCTATACGGCCGAAGACCTCGAGGGCATGGAGCACCTGAACTATGCCGCCGGTGTGGCCCCCTTCCTGCGCGGTCCCTACTCGACGATGTACGTGATGCGTCCGTGGACCATCCGTCAGTATGCCGGATTCTCGACCGCCGAGGAGTCCAACGCCTTCTACCGCCGCAACCTGGCCGCCGGACAGAAAGGTCTGTCGGTAGCCTTCGACCTGGCTACGCACCGCGGTTATGACGCCGACCACCCGCGCGTGGTGGGCGACGTCGGCAAAGCCGGCGTGTCGATCTGCTCGGTCGAGGATATGAAGGTGCTCTTCAACGGTATTCCGCTGGACCGCATGTCGGTGTCGATGACCATGAACGG
>CAZHMX010000160.1:0-3208 GCA_964533725.1 uncultured Alistipes sp.
TCTTGCTCAGCGGGCGGGTCTCCATGATGCGCACGGTATCGCCCTCCTTGCAGGTCTCGTCCAGACACTCGGCCACGAATTTCGTGGTCTTGTTGACGAACTTGCCATAGATCGGGTGCTTGACCTTACGGGCAACGGCAACCACAATGGTCTTCTCCATCTTGTTGCTGACAACCACCCCAATACGCTCTTTTCTCAGATTTCTTTCCATAGCGGTCATTAACATTTAGGGTTCTTTTGACGCAGAATCGTCAGCATGCGTGCTATATCTCTGCGGGATTTTGTGATAATCGAAGGATTCTCCACCGGCGAAACGGCGTGCTGAACCTTCAGCTGGGTCAGCTGGGCCTTCTCGGCTGCGATGCGCTCCTCAAGGTCTTTCACCGAAAGATCCTTTATTTCTGCACTTTTCATAGCTACTTGTTCCTTTTAGAGTGTTGATTCTACATAGTCACGACGAACGATGAACTTCGTGGTGATGGGGAGTTTCTGCGCACCCAGACGGAGAGCCTCCTGTGCGATCTCCAAGGGCACACCCTCGGCCTCGAACAGAATACGGCCCGGAGTTACGGGAGCTACAAAGCCCTCGGGATTACCCTTACCTTTACCCATACGGACCTCGGCGGGTTTCTTGGTGATCGGTTTATCGGGGAAGATACGGATCCAAATCTGACCCTCACGCTTCATATAACGGGTGATGGCCTGACGGGCGGCCTCGATCTGACGGCCGGTGATCCACATCGAATCCAATGCCTTGATGCCGAACGAGCCATACGCAAGCTGGTTGCCTCTTTGAGCAATGCCCTTCATGCGACCCTTCTGCATTCTTCTAAATTTGGTCTTTTTTGGCTGTAACATAATTGTTTTTTGCTTTAAAAGGTCCTACTTGTGATTACTTGTTGTTGTTACGACGCTCGCCGCCACGACGCTCGCCACGGCCACCGCGGCGCTCGCCGCGACCACCGCGACGCTCGTTCTGCTGACGCTCGCCCGAGTGACCCGACGGAGCGGCACCGGCGATCTCGAACAGGTCGCGCTTGCCGTATACGGTGCCCAGACAGATCCATACCTTGACGCCCAAGATACCCACCTTGGTCAGAGCCTCCGTGAGGCAGTAGTCGACGTCGGCACGGAAGGTGTGCAACGGAATACGACCCTCTTTGGCCGTCTCGCTGCGGGCCATCTCGGCGCCGCCGATACGACCCGAAACCTGTACCTTGATACCCTCGGCGTTCGAACGCATCGTCGAAGCGATGGCGGTCTTCACGGCGCGGCGGAACGATACACGGCCCTCCAGCTGGCGGGCGATGTTCTGACCCACGATCACGGCATCCAGCTCGGGGCGCTTCACCTCGAAGATGTTGATCTGGATATCCTTGCCGGTGAGCTTCTTCAGCTCGTCCTTCAGTTTGTCGACCTCCTGGCCGCCCTTGCCGATGATGATACCCGGACGGGCGGTGGCGATGGTTACCGTAACGAGTTTGAGCGTACGCTCGATGATGATCTTCGAGATGCTCGCCTTGGCCAAACGGACATTGAGGTACTTGCGGATCTTGTCGTCCTCGACCAGTTTGTCGGAGAAGTCCTTGCCGCCGAACCAGTTGGAGTCCCAACCGCGGTTGATACCCAGACGGTTTGCTATCGGATTAACTTTCTGTCCCATTTGATTACTTGTTTTCTACGGTTACCATTTTGTCTACTACGATCGTCACGTGGTTCGAGCGCTTGCGGATGCGGTGTGCGCGACCCTGCGGGGCAGCCTGAATACGCTTCAGCATGCGGCCGCCGTCAACGAATACCTCCTTCACGCAGAGCGCGGTATCTTCCAAACGCTCGCCCTCGTTCTTGGCCTCCCAGTTGGCGATGGCGGATTTGAGGAGTTTCTCCATGCGGATCGAGGCCTCCTTCTTCGAGTAGCGAAGGATACCCAGCGCCTTGTTGATCTCTACACCGCGGATAATGTCGGCCACCAGGCGCATTTTACGGGGAGAGGTCGGGCAGTCTCGCAGAATGGCGATAGCCTTCTGCTTCTTTTCAGCCTTCAATTGCTCGGCTTTATTTGCTTTTCTTGCACCCATTTTCTACTATTTTTTCTTGTTACCGGAGTGACCGCGGAAGTTGCGCGTGGGAGCGAACTCGCCGAGTTTGTGACCTACCATGTTTTCGGTTACGTATACCGGGATGAACTTGTTACCGTTGTGCACAGCGACGGTCTGGCCCACGAAATCGGGCGAGATCATGCTTGCACGCGACCACGTCTTCACGACGGCCTTCTTGTTGCCCTCGGCCAGTGCGACGATTTTCGCTTCGAGTTTGGGATCGATGAACGGTCCTTTCTTCAATGAACGACTCATTATGTACTCTTATTTAATTATTTTTTCTTCTTGGAAATAATAAACTTCGAGGTCGTCTTCTTCGGGTTGCGAGTCTTGTAACCCTTAGCCAACAGACCCTTGCGCGAACGCGGGTGACCACCCGACGCACGTCCTTCACCACCACCCATCGGGTGATCTACCGGGTTCATCACGACACCGCGGTTGCGGGGACGGCGACCGAGCCAGCGCTCACGTCCTGCCTTACCGTCGCTCTCGAGGTTGTGGTCGACGTTCGATACCACACCCACCGTCGCGCGGCAGCTTACGAGTACCATACGAGTCTCACCCGAAGGCAACTTGATGATGGCCTGCTTGCCCTCACGTGCCAACAGTTGAGCATACGAACCGGCCGAACGCACCATGGCGGCACCCTGACCGGGGTAGAGTTCGATATTGTGTACGACCGTACCCAGCGGAATCACGGCCAGCGGCAGCGTGTTCCCGACCTCGGGGGCCACGTCCTGACCGCTCACTACGGTC
Organism: uncultured Alistipes sp.; assembly: GCA_964533725.1. Lineage (GTDB taxonomy): Bacteria > Bacteroidota > Bacteroidia > Bacteroidales > Rikenellaceae > Alistipes. The sequence continues at coordinate 2,856 of CAZHMX010000160.1, forward strand.
TGGCCGACCTTCAGGCCGTCGGGTGCAAGGATGTAACGCTTCTCGCCGTCTGCATAGCACAGCAGGGCGATGCGTGCGGTACGGTTGGGGTCGTACTCGATTGTCTTTACAGTTGCGGGCATACCGTCCTTATCGCGCTTGAAGTCGATGATACGATACATCTGCTTGTGACCGCCACCGATGTAGCGCACGGTCATCTTACCCGTGTTGTTGCGGCCGCCCGTGCTCTTCTTGGGGGCAAGCAACGACTTCTCCGGAACGCTGCACGTGATCTCGTCGAACCTACCGCTAATCTTATGTCCCGTACCTGCGGTTACACGCTTAAATTTTCTTACTGGAACCTCCGTTAGATA
>CAZHMX010000161.1:0-3176 GCA_964533725.1 uncultured Alistipes sp.
TCCTTGGGCCAATGGTTTGGCCCAGCCGCGCGGGCGAACCCGAACAATAGGGGTTTGACAATGTGAAACGACAACGGGGCTGACGCACGACTGCGCTCCTTGGGCTGGTGATCCAGCCCAGCCGCGCGGGCGAACCCGAACAATAAGGGCTCGACAACGTGAAACGACAACGACAAACAACAATAAAAAAGATGAAAAGGATTGTTTTATTGATTCTTATGCTGGGGTATTGCGGGAGTGTATGCCGCGCCCAACATTCCGCAACCGTCCACCCGTGGCAGGGCAAACGCGTAGCCTATTTGGGCGACTCGATCACCGACCCGCGCAACAACGCCGCCTCGGTCAAATATTGGGGATGGTTGGAGCAGTGGCTCTCGATCACGCCCTACGTCTACGGCGTAAGCGGCCGGCAGTGGAACGATATCCCGCGGCAGACCGAACAGCTCGCCGCCGAACACGGCGACGACGTGGATGCCATCCTGATTTTTATCGGCACAAACGACTACAAAAACGGCACGCCGCTCGGCGAGTGGTACGAAACCCGTGCCGAGAAGGTGCTGGACGGGCCCGAGACCCCCGGAAACGTCAACGTCCGCATGCGCATGCGCCGCACCCACTCGCTCGACGCCGAGACCTTCCGCGGGCGGATCAACATCGCCCTTTCGGGGCTCAAAAAGCGCTATCCGACCAAGCAGATCGTCCTGCTGACCCCGATTCACCGGGCACAGTACATCAGCACGCGCACCAACAACCACCAGCCCACCGAGGATTACTGCAATGCGGCGGGCGAGTTCGTCGACGCCTACGTGGCGGCGGTTCTCGAAGCGGGCGGCGTGTGGTCCGTGCCTGTCGTCGATCTCTACGCGCTCTCGGGACTCTTCCCGATGCTGGACGAGGGGGCGCAATACTTCGCCAACCCCGAGATCGACCGCCTGCACCCCAACAACGAAGGCCACCGCCGCATAGCCGCCACGTTAGTCTATCAGCTCGGGGCGCTCCCCTGCGTATTTTAATCAGGAACACCTTATAAATCGAGCAATAATGCCTCGTCAGTCGACCGAATTCATCCGCTTCGACCCGCACGACTGCATCGCTTGCTGGCGATGTGTCGAAGCCTGCCCGAAACAAGTGATCGGCAAAGTGCGGCTTTTGTGGCACAAACATGCCGTGCTCAAACAACGCGACAACTGCATCGGGTGCGGCAAATGCGTCAGGATCTGTCCTGAAAACCGCTTCACAAAACTTGCTTCATCCCGGTCTTGAGCGGCCCCGCGCGGAGAGACGAAGGGCGCACGCCGGCATGACGGATACACACATAACTGAAAGAAAACCATGAAAAAAATCGTCGTTTTCACCGGGGCCGGCATGTCGGCCGACAGCGGGATCGCCACCTTCCGCGATGCGGACGGACTGTGGGCCAACTACCGCATCGAGGAGGTCTGCACCCCCGAGGCGCTGGCCCGCAACCGCGCCACGGTCATCGGATTTTACAACCAGCTGCGCCGCGAACTCTTCGAAAAAAGCCCCAACGCGGGACACCGCGCACTGGTCGAACTGGAAGAGGGGTTCGACGTGCAGATCGTCACCCAGAATGTCGACAATCTGCACGAACAGGCCGGATCGTCGCGCATCCTCCACCTCCACGGCGAACTGATGAAGCTGCGCTCGGAGCGCAACCCCGACCTGATCGTTCCCATCGGGGGCTGGGAGCAGCGGCTCGACGACAGGGCGCCCGACGGGGCTTTGCTGCGGCCCCACATCGTCTTTTTCGGCGAATCGGTGCCGATGTTCGACCGGGCCACGCAGATCGCCGCGGAGGCCGACATCGCCATCGTGATCGGCACCTCGCTGGCCGTCTACCCCGCCGCCTCGCTCGTGCACTACCTGCGGCCCGAAGTCCCCGTCTATCTGGTCGACCCGGGGCGGCCCGACACACGGCTGGTGCGCAATCCGCTGACCCATATTCGGAAACGCGCCGCCGAAGGGGTGCCCGAACTGGTCCGTCTGCTGCGGGAACAATACCGCTGACCCCGGGAACGAGGGCCGGAAACCGATTTTTGCGGTTAAAAGAGGCCGCGGCGGACAATGTTTGCAAAAAATGATTATCTTTGCAAAAACAATCCAACTGATTCACTATGTACGGAAAATTCAAGGAGTACCTCCAAAACGAACTGGCCGCCATCCACGAGGCCGGCCTCTACAAAAACGAGCGCATCATCTGCTCGCCCCAGCGTGCCGAAATTCAGGTCGAGGGCAAACCCGTCCTGAACTTCTGTGCCAATAACTATTTGGGCCTTTCGGACAACCCGCGGCTCATCGAGGCCGCCAAGAAGACCATGGACGCACGCGGCTTCGGCATGTCGTCCGTCCGCTTCATCTGCGGCTGCCAGGATATCCACAAGGAGCTCGAGCGCGCCATCGCCGACTACTTCGGCACCGAGGACACCATCCTCTACGCCGCCTGCTTCGACGCCAACGGCGGTGTCTTCGAACCGCTGCTGACCGACCAGGACGCCATCATCTCCGACTCGCTCAACCACGCCTCGATCATCGACGGCGTACGTCTGTGCAAGGCCGTGCGCTACCGCTACGCCAACGCCGACATGGCCGAGCTGGAGGAGTGCCTGAAGAAGGCCCAGGCCCAGCGTTTCCGCATCATCTGCACCGACGGCGTCTTCTCGATGGACGGCAACGCCGCGCCGTTAGACAAGATCTGCGCCTTAGCCGAGAAATACGACGCTTTGGTGATGGTCGACGAGTGCCACTCGGCCGGCGTTTTAGGCAAGACGGGCCGCGGCATTACCGAACTGTACGACCTGCGCGGTCAGGTCGACATCCTCACCGGCACGCTGGGCAAGGCCTTCGGCGGCGCCGTGGGCGGCTTCACGACGGGTCGCAAGGAGATCATCGACATGCTGCGCCAGCGTTCGCGCCCCTATCTGTTCTCCAACTCGCTGCCCCCCGCCGTTGTGGGCGCCTCGATCGAGATGTTCAAGATGCTCTCCGAGAGCGACTCTCTGCACGACCGTTTGGTGGAGAACGTCGAATATTTCCGCAGCCGCATGATGGCCGCCGGCTTCGACATCAAACCCACGCAGTCGGCCATCTGCGCCGTGATGCTCTACGACGCCCGCCTCTCGCAGGAGTTCGCCGCCGCCCTGCAGCGCGAAGGGATC
>CAZHMX010000162.1:0-3154 GCA_964533725.1 uncultured Alistipes sp.
TGTTCGGGTTCGCCGCGCGGCTGGGCCAAACCATTGGCCCAAGGAGCGCAGTCGCTGTCAAAGTCCCATCTCCTCGATCAGATACCCAGCCCCGCCGATGCGGTCGATGACGAAGAGCACATAGCGGATATCGACGGCGATATTGCGGCAGATGGTGGGGTCGAAGTTGATATCGCTCATGGTGGAGGTCCAGGTGCGGTCGAAGTTCAGGCCGACGAGTTCGCCTTTGGCGTTCAGGACGGGGGATCCGGAGTTGCCGCCGGTGGTGTGGTTGGTGGCGAGGAAGCAGACGGGGACGGTGCGGCGGCCGTTGACCTCGACGGCCCAGCGGCCGTAATCTTTCGAGGCGTAGAGGTCGCGCAGCTGCTGGGGGATATCGTAGTCGTAGATGGCGGGGTTATCCTTGGCGATGATGCCGTCGAGGGTGGTGTTGGGCAGGTGCCAGTCGCCGTCGGCGTATTCGTAGCCGGCGACCTTGCCGTAGCTTACGCGCAGGGTCATGTTGGCGTCGGGATAGAAGGGACGGGCGGGGTCGAACTCCATCAGGGCGCGCATCCAGGGACGGTACCAGCGTTCGACGGCGGGATGGTTGCTCAGGTTGCGTTTGATGGGGGCATAGATCCCGCCGCGGCGGGCGTCGACGGCCACCATACGGCGCAGTCTGAGGGCGGGGTCGGCCTCGATCTCTTCGGGCGAGGCGTTGCGGGCGCGCTCGAGCGAGACGGAGGGGCTGCTGGCGTAGAGCCAGTCGACATAGGCCTCGACCGTACCGCCGTGGGCGTCGACTTCGGCCTGCACGTCGTCGGGCAGACGGTCATACTCTTTCAGACCGTTCAGGACACAGCATGCCAGACGGCGGTCGACCTCGACGTTATAGTCCCGATAGAGGTCGGCGACGGCGCTCTCCCATGCGGCGGGGTCGGCTGCTCTGGAGCTGTTGCGGGCGGCGAGCTGACACAGTTCGATGGTGCGCACGGTCTCGTTCAGCAATTCGGCGCGGCGGTAGGTCTCGGTCACGGCGGCATAGGCGGCGTGCATCGAGTCCAGGAGGTGGCGGTACTGGGGTTTGTCGGCGGCCCAGCCGGCAAAACGGCGTTCGTAGTCGCGTTTGCTTTCGCTCACATGGCGGCGCCCCAGGCCCAGCACCTCACCCTGCCACTTTTTCCAGGCGTTGGCGATCGTGGCGTGTTTGGCGGCATACTGGATGCGGGTGGCGGGATCGGCCTCCTGGGCGGCGGTGATGATGTCGAGCCGGCGCGTGCGCAGGTCGATCTTCATCGGGTCGGAGACCTTCTCGACGTAGTCCACGGCGTCGGAGATGATATACTCCTGCGTGGTGCCGGGGAAGCCGTAGATCATCGTGAAATCGCCCTCGCCGACCCCTTTGTCCGAGACCTGGAAGTGGCGGCGGGGATGATAGGGGACGTTGTCGGCGGAGTATTCGGCCGGGTCGTTGTTGCGGTCGGCATAGATGCGGAAGACCGAGAAGTCGCCCGTATGGCGGGGCCAGATCCAGTTGTCGGTGTCGCCGCCGAACTTGCCGATCGACGAGGGGGGCGCACCGACCAGACGGACGTCATCATATTGCTGGTAGACGAAGAGGAACTGCTGGTTGCCGTAATACATCTGTTCGATCGAGGCGCGGTAATTCTTGCCCTCGGCGCGGGCGGCATCGAGGATGGACTGGGAGGTTTCACCGCCCTTCAGCCGGTCGGTCACCTCCTCCATGCGGACCAGAATGCGCACCCAGAGGCCGAGGTTGGGGAGCTCCTCGGCGCGGTTTTTGGCCCAGAAGCCGTAGGTCAGATAGTCGTGTTCGACCGACGAATGGCTCTGGATCGACCCGTAGCCGCAGTGGTGGTTCGTCAGCAGAAGACCCTCGGCCGAGACGATCTCGCCGGTGCAGAAACCGCCGAAGAGAACCACGGCATCCTTCATCGAGGCCTTGTTGACCGAATAGATATCGTCAGCCGTCAGGCGGAAACCTTTGGCTTTCATCTCCTTAATGCGGGGACCGATCAGGCTCGGGAGCCACATCCCCTCGTCGGCTGCGGCCGTCACGGTCAGGAGCAGCGCGCACAGCAGTGTAGTAATGCGTTTCATAGGTGAGGTTCTATTTTCCCGCAAGTTACGAAAAATATCCGAAAGCGCCACCCTTTCGCCCCTATTTTCTGTCGCCGGGCGCCAAAACAGAGCGTCCGCACCGGCTCTTCAGAGACGGGCGGACGCTTTGACGGGAATGTACCGGAACTCGCCGGGCCTTGTTCAGTCCTTTGCCGGGCGGCGAATCGCCCGGGGCCGGCAGCACCGGCACGGGGTTAGTTCAGGTCGGGCAGATAGGAGTAGTCGCGGCTGTAGCGGAGCATCTGCCCGATGTAGTCGGCGGGGTACTCGACCACCACGTCGACCACCTTGCCCCCCTGCTCGACGAGCCTGTACTCGGGGTTCACGAAGCCGCCGTAAGGCTCGATGCCTAACGCGTAATAACGGTCGCGGACCTCCTTGTGGAGTTCGGGGTCGACCTTCACGGCATATTGCTCGACGATCCTGCGGCCCGCCTCGTAGTCGCCTTCGGACTTGATGCGCTGCATCTCGCGCAGCAGCTCGCCAAACAGCGCGCGCAACTTCTCGAAGTCGTTGACCACGATATAGCGTTTGCCGTTCTCCTTAACCCACTCGATCACTCCGTCGGCCTTGCCCTGCTCGTAGCACCACTCGGCGATCAGTTTGCGGTTGCGCATGTGGGCCTCCTCGACGTTCTTGCCCGGCTCGACACGCGACAGCTGGGTCATCATGCCGTTCATGATGTACTCGGCATACTGCGCCCAGGCCACATCCAGCGAGGGAATCAGCCCCAGCTCGACCAATTTGGGGTCGCCCAGATAATAGAGACCGAACAGGTCGGCGCGCGCCTCCTCAAGGGTCGAGGAGTAGCTGCGCAGCGCCGTCGAGGAGACACCCTCGGCCATCTGACCCGAGCCGTGGCCCAGACACTCGTGGATGTCGGTGTGCAGATCGTCGGCCAGTTTGCCGTAGCGCTCGATGCGCTCGCGGTCCTCTCGTCTTTCTTATTCTTATTGTCTTATTGTTTCTCTTGTCTGTATTGTGTTTCCTGTTTTGGTTAACTTATATGGCAATTCCGCCTTTTTACAGC
>CAZHMX010000163.1:0-3044 GCA_964533725.1 uncultured Alistipes sp.
CGCCCGTCCGGCTGGGCCCGACCACGGGCCCAAGGAGGACAGTCGTTGTCAGTACACGGTGTCAAGACTTGCGTGCGCGGCCTGTTGCAGGCAATTTTGCGGTGTTTTGGGAACTTTTTGCGATAAGGTTTTGCAATGTAAGTGATTTTTTGTATTTTTGTGCGCTTATAAGGGGGCGTTGTGTCCCGGCTGGAGAGAAAACGAAAACAAAATTAATAAACTAACGAACACAAATGCAAAGTAAAGGTGTTATCAAACTGATTGCGGTGATGCTGGCTTTGGCCTGCATTTACCAGCTTTCGTTCACGTTCAAGACTCGGAGCGTGGAGAAGGCTGCCGACCGCTACGCAGCACAATTCGAGGGCCTGAATCAGGACTCGTTGGTGCGGCACTATCTCGATTCGATCGAGAATCTTCCGGTCTACAACCTGGGTGTGGTGGACTTTACGTACAAGACCTGCAAGGAGCGCGAGATCAACCTGGGTCTGGACCTCAAGGGCGGTATGAACGTGATGCTGGAGGTTCAGGTGGGCGACGTGGTGCGTTCGCTGGCCGGTGAGAGCCAGAACGATCCGGCCTTCATCGCCGCCATCGAGGAGGCCGACGAGATCCTGAAGCAGGGCACCGACGACTATATCGGTGCTTTCGTGCGTGCGTTCAAGACGCATTCGAACGGCGCTTCGCTGGCTTCGATCTTCGTCAGCCCCGACCGCAAGGATATCAACCCCAACAGCACCGATGCCGAGGTGGAGAAGGTCCTGCGTCAGGAGACCGACGACGCCATCTCGACCTCGTTCAACGTGCTGCGCAGCCGTATCGACCGTTTCGGCGTGACGCAGCCCAACATCCAGCGCCTGCCGGGTTCGAACCGCATCCTGGTCGAGCTGCCGGGTGTCAAGGAGCCCGAGCGCGTGCGCAAACTGTTGCAGGGTTCGGCTTCGCTGGAGTTCTGGACCACCTACAACGGTTATGAGCTGATGCCCAACCTGCAGCGTGCCGATGCCGCTGTCTATGCGTTGCTGGCGTCGCAGTCGGCCCCGGAGCCCGAGGCTGTCGCCGAATCCGCCGAGTCGGTGGAGCCGGCCGGGACGGAGGAGACCTCGCTTCTGGAGGAGGTTGCTTCGGCCAAGAACGAGGCTGCCAAGGGTGAGGAGTCCGTCGCTTCGCGTTTCGACCGCCAGCAGAACCCGTTGCTGGCCCTGCTCGATCCCTCCTTCGCCGGAGGTGCGGTGATCGGTGCCGTTATGCCGGCCGATGTTCCCGCTGTGGATCACTACCTCTCGTTGCCGCAGGTGCGCGAGGTCTTCCCCTCGGACGTGGCGTTCAAGTGGGGGATCAAGCCTGAGGACCGCTTCGGCGGCCGCTATGCGCTGTATGCCATCCGCATCAGCTCGCCCGACGGCAAGGCCAACCTGGACGGCGGCGTGATCGTCGACGCCCGCGAGCAGTATGCGCAGCAGGGTGCCAGGGCCGAGGTGACGATGGCCATGAACTCGGAGGGTGCCCGCGAGTGGGCTCGCCTGACGGGTGAGAACATCAACAAGTGCATCGCCGTGGTGCTGGACGGTTCGGTCTATTCGGCCCCCAACGTGATGAACAAGATCGAGGGCGGCAACTCGCAGATTACCGGTGACTTCACCATCCAGGAGGCCAAGGACTTGGCCAACGTGCTGAAGTCGGGTAAGGTTCCCGCGCCCGCGCGTATTATTCAGGATACGGTCGTAGGTCCGTCGCTGGGCCAGGAGTCGATCAACGCCGGTTTGATCTCGTTCGCCATCGCCTTCCTGCTGGTGCTCCTCTACATGGGTCTGTTCTACAAAACGGCCGGTTGGATGGCCGATATCGCCCTGATCTGCAACGTCTTCTTCCTGCTCGGTATCCTGGTTTCGTTCGGCGCCGTGCTGACGCTGCCCGGTATCGCCGGTATCGTGCTGACGATGGGTATGGCCGTCGACGCCAACGTCATCATCTACGAGCGTATCAAGGAGGAGCAGGCGGCAGGCAAGGGTCTTTTGCTGGCTATCCACGACGGTTTCTCCAACGCCTACTCGGCCATCATCGACGGTAACCTGACCACCATCATCACGGGTGTCGTTCTCTACATCTTCGGCAGCGGTCCGGTTCAGGGCTTCGCCACCACGCTGATCATCGGTATCGTCACCTCGCTGGGCTGCTCGATTTTCATCACCCGTCTCTTGATCGAGGCGATCGTCAGCCGCCGCGGCAAGATCTCCTTCTCGCGTCCGTGGTCGGAGCACTTCCTCAAGAATGTCAAGTTCGACTTCGTGGGCAAGCGCAAGGCGGCTTATTGGGTTTCGGGTGCGATGATCGTGCTGTCGGTCCTCTCGCTCACGGTTCGCGGTCTGAACCTCGGTACGGAGTTCACCGGCGGTCGTGCCTATACGATCCGTTTCGACAATGCGGTTTCGGCCGAGGATGTCCGTGCGGCTTTGAACGGCGCCTTCGCAGGCGGTGATGCCGCCAATGTCAGCTTCGAGGTCAAGAAGTACGGCAACAACAACGAGATGCGCGTGCTGACGCAGTACAAATACGACGATACGTCGGAAGAGACGACGGCCGAGGTGGACGAGCTGATCTACAACGCCGTCAAGGGTCTCTACTCCTACGATATCTCGTTCGACAGTTTCCGCTCGACGCAGAACGACCAGAACGGTATCATTTCGGCCGACAAGATCGGTCCTTCGATCGCCAAGGATATGACCTGGGGCGCACTGAAGGCGATCCTCTTCTCGCTCATCGCCATCGGTCTCTACATCACGGCCCGTTTCCGCCGCTGGCAGTGGGCTTCGGGTGCGACGCTCGCCTTGGCGCACGATGCCTTGATCGTGATCGGTGTATTCTCGATCTTCTACGGTCTGCTGCCCTTCGACCTGGAGATCAACCAGGCCTTCATCGCCGCGATCCTGACCATCATCGGTTACTCGATCAACGATACGGTGGTGATCTTCGACCGTATCCGCGAGAATATATCGCTCTTCCCCAAGCGTGACTTCAAGGTCAACATCAACGACGCCATCAGCGCC
>CAZHMX010000164.1:0-2987 GCA_964533725.1 uncultured Alistipes sp.
CGTCAACGATCCCGCGTCTTCTCGATCTGTCGTTTCAGTGCGTCGACTGCCATATCGACCGCCTCCTCGAAGCTTTTGGCACGACGGTCGGCCACCAAATCGTTTCCGGGAACTTTCAGGGTGATGGTGGCCACCTTGTTGCCCTGGTCGTCGTCCTTGTCGAGTTTGAGGATCACCTCGGCGCCCGTAGCGCGATCGGCAAAACGGTCCAATTTGGCCATTTTGTGCTCAACGAATTCGACGAGCTTCTTGTCGGCGTCGAATCTGACGGATTGGATTTGGAGTTTCATAACGCTCTGTTTTTAAGTGTTAAACAACTATTTATCGGGGTCATTCCCGCGCGGATGGGCCGTGCGGTAGACCTTTTGCAGCCGGGCGATGCTGTTGTGGGTGTAGACCTGCGTGGCCTGCAGGGAGGTATGCCCCAACAACTCCTGAATCTCGCGCATGTCGGCCCCGCCGTCCAGAAGGTGGGTGGCGAAGGTGTGACGCAATACGTGAGGGCTGCATTTTCCCTGCACGCCGCTCGCTCCCAGCTCGCTTTTCACCACCCGGTAGACCGTCATCCGGGAGATCCGTTCTCCTTTCAGTGATAAAAATAGTGCCTTTTCCGCAGATTTGCAAATTTTTTTTGCCTCAACCAACCCCCGATAGCGAATTATTTTCTCGCGCAGGAACGCCAGCACGGGCACCAGACGCTCCCTGTCGCCCTTGCCGCGCACGCGAAGCGAGGCATAATCGTCCGAAAAATCCTCCACATCGATCCCCACTAATTCCGACAAACGCAGGCCGCACGTGTAGAACATAAAGACGATCAGGCCGTTGCGCACCGCAACGAAATCGTCGCTCTCACTCTGGCTGTCGCAGTCCTCCACCACATCCCGCATCCGCGTGTCGGGAACGAACTCGGGCAGACGGCGCGGGGTCTTCAGCGCCGGAAGGGCATGGAACAGATCGCGGTCTATGGTCCCCGTCCGTTGCAGATAGCGATAGAACGAACGCAGCGTGCACAGTTCGCGGTTCATCGAGCGGGCGCCGATATGCTCCTCCCCGGTGCGGCGGATGATCCACGCGCCGATATCGTCGCGGGTGATCTTCCGCACATCGCCGACATCCGCCCAGGCGAAAAAACGCTCCAGGTCGCTGCGGTAGTTCCGCACCGTGAGGGGCGAGTAGCGGCGTTCGGCCTCGATATAGGTCAGAAAACGTTCGACCTCGGCGGGCCAGGTTGGGGATGCGGCCATGGGTTACTTTTTGGGTTCGATATGGATGGCGATATAGGTCTGCTCGCCGAAACGGGCCCGGAGGCGATGCTCCATGTCGACCGTCAGCAGATGGGCCTCGCGGACGCTCATCCCGCCGTCGACACGTACATGGATCTCGATCGACACGGCCGAGCCGATGCGTCGCGTACGCAGGTGGTGCGGGTCGCAGACGGCACGGTCGGCGGTGACGATGCGCAGGATCTCCTCCTCTGTCTCGCGCGGGAGCGACTTCTCGACCATCTCCTGCAGCGCGGGGATCATCAGGCCGATGCCGACCTTGAAGATAAAGAGCGAGACCACCGCGGCCGCCACGGGATCCGCCACACGCCACGATTCGCCCAGAAAACTGGCCGCCGAAATTCCGAGCAGCGTCCCCACCGAGGTCAGCGCGTCGCTGCGGTGGTGCCAGGCATTGGCCCGCAACGCCGCACTCCCGACCTTGCGGCCCGCGCGGTCGGTGTAGCGGAAAAGCACCTCTTTAACTACCACCGAGACCAGCGCCACCACCGGCACATAGGTTTCGGGACGCGGCAGCACCCCTCCGTGCACGACAAAGAGGATCGCCCGCAGGCTCTCCACCAGGATCATCACGCCCACGCCGATCAACGCCAGCGCGATGATCATCGCCGCCAGTGTCTCGTATTTGCCGTGGCCGTAGTCGTGGCTCTCGTCCTGCGGTTTGGCGGCCAATCGCGCGAAAGCGATCACCACCACGTCGGTAGCCAGGTCCGACACCGAATGAAAGGCATCGGCCACCATGGCCTCGCTTCGGCCGATAAAACCCGCCGCCAGTTTGACTAACGCCAACATCACGTTGACCGCCAGCCCGGCCATCGTCACTCGATAGATGGTTTTGAGTCTCGAATCCTCTTTCATCGTCTCCGTTTGTTCGTCAACAAAACGGGACCCCTGCGTCGAGAGGTCCCGTTGTCAGGTTCGGTTCGTATGCGCCGCTAATAGCTTCTTGCAAAAAGCACGCGACAGTGCGACGGCTTGCCCGAATAGATGCACTTGCCCTCCTCGGGTTCGGCATCCACGGGAATGCAGCGGATCGTGGCCTTCGTGGCGGCCTTGATGGCCTCTTCGGTCTCGACCGTGCCGTCCCAGTGGGCCGAGATGAAGCCGCCCTTGTTGTTGAGCACCTCGACAAATTCGTCCCACGTATCGACCCGCGTGATCATCGAATCGCGATAGGTCAGGGCCTTGTTGTAGATATTCTGCTGGATCTCCTCCATCAGGGCGACGATACGCTCCGTCAGTCCCTCCTGCGGAACGGTCTGCTTCGAAAGCGTGTCGCGGCGGGCCAGCTCGATCGTGCCGTTCTCCATATCGCGGGGACCCATGGCCAGACGTACGGGCACGCCCTTCAGCTCATACTCGGCAAACTTGAAGCCCGGGCGCACGTTGTCGCGGTCGTCGATCTTGACACTCACGCCCCGGGCACGCAACGCGGCGGCCATCACCTCGAAACGCTCCTTGATCTGCGCCAGCTGCTCGGCACCTTTATATATAGGTACCATCACCACCTGGATCGGCGCCAGCATCGGCGGCAACACCAGACCGTTGTTGTCCGAGTGGGCCATGATAAGCGCACCCATCAGACGGGTCGAAACGCCCCACGAAGTGGCCCAAACGTAGTCCAGCTTGCCCTCCTTGTTGACGAACTTAACGTCGAAGGCCTTGGCGAAGTTCTGGCCCAGGTTGTGCGACGTGCCGCTCTGC
>CAZHMX010000165.1:0-2971 GCA_964533725.1 uncultured Alistipes sp.
CTGCTACGCTCATTGCAAGGACTAAGCGAACCGGGGTCCCGTCTGCATCTGTGAGTGCTCCTCGATGTTCTCGCAGGCCAAAGCCATGTGGTGGATACCCTCACCGCGCTTCTCGATATACTTGGCGATGGTGGACTCCTCCGACGTAGGCTCCAGAAGCTCGATCTTCGTCTGGCCCAGCATAAAGAAGGCGGTACGTACTTTCTGGTCGGCTACCTCCTCGATGGCGTAACACTTCAGACCCAATACATTCTCCCAATAGGGAATGGCCTCGTCGAGGCTCTTCACGGCAACGCCGAGATGTTCGATGTGCGAAACTTTCATAATTTTTTTATTTAAGTTCTTATTTCGTTTTTTAACGTCCTTTTCCGTCTCTGCGGACATTTTGCCGCAAATCGCACACAAAGGTAGTTTTATTCTCCGAATTAAAGAAATATATTTCGCGCTTTTTCGCACTTTTTCCGCCCGACAGCGCGGTTTTCCCGCCAAAAATCGCTACCTTCGTGACCGAATAAGCGAAAACCGGACGAACCGCGGCCAGGCAACTGCCGAAACGCCGCCGCCCGCAACCGGACCGCGACAGGAATCGCAACCCGACCGAAACAGAACAGCAACCCGGCAACCGAACACAAAGAACGATGAAAAGACTCCTCCTCGTGCTCCTGCTCCTGCATGCGGCCGCAAGGCCCGCCGCCGCGCAATCCTTGCGGATAGAGGAGCGTGTGCCCAAGATCCGCAAAAGCGCCTTTCACTGGTTCGGCGACCGCCGGCCCGAGCGCGCCGGGCTGCTGGTGGTCGAGTTTTTCGACGCGGCCCATGCGCAGATCGACACCGAGCTGGCCCACCTGGACGAGCTGACCTACGGCCTGGCCCCGCACCAGATCCAGTGGGTGGTGGTCACCCGTCAGACGCCCGAACGGCTCTCCGAACGGTTGGCCTATTATTTGAAGCGCAACCCCAATCTGGCGGTGCTTTGCGAGGGCGGCGAACTGTTTCGCTCCTACAAAGTGCAGTACCTGCCCTTCTGTCTGATCCTCGACCGCCGCCGGCACACCGTATGGATGGGCGACGCGCTGGACCTCGACCGCAGGTTCCTGACCGAACAAATCGACGAAGTAAAACGTTAAAAGCCATGGCTTTCACCAAAATAGAACATTTCGAAAAAGAGTATCGCGACGCGCACCACGACAGCGCGCTGAACGTCACCGAAGGGGTCGCCGACCAACCCGTCACCAACCCCTATTTCAAGAAAAAACGGCGCCGTCAGCTCACCACCGACGACTACGTGGAGGGGATCCTCAACCGCAACATCACGATCCTGTCGCAGGCCATTACCCTCGTCGAGAGCTGCAACCCCGACCACTACGCCCAGGCGCAGGAGATCATCGAGCGCTGTCTGCCCCACGCGGGAGGGTCGGTGCGGATCGGCATCACGGGCGTTCCGGGCGCCGGCAAGTCGACCTTCATCGAGGCTGTGGGCAACATGGTCACCTCGCTGCGCCACCGTCTGGCCGTGCTGGCGATCGACCCCTCGTCCGAACGCAGCGGCGGTTCGATCCTGGGCGACAAGACCCGCATGGAGAGCATCTGCCACAATCCCGACGTCTTCATCCGCCCCTCCCCCTCGGCCGGTTCGCTGGGCGGCGTGGCGCGCAAGACGCGCGAGACGATCGTGCTGTGCGAGGCGGCGGGCTTCGACGTGATCTTTATCGAGACCGTCGGCGTCGGGCAATCCGAGACGGCCGTACACTCGATGGTCGACCTCTTCATGCTGTTGCAGATCTCGGGCGCAGGCGACGAACTGCAGGGCATCAAGCGCGGCATCATGGAGATGGCCGACCTGATGGTCATCACCAAAGCCGACGGCGAGAATATCCACAAGGCCGAGCTGGCCCGCACGCAGTTCCAGGGGGCTTTGCGTCTCTTCCCGCTGCCCGAATCGGGCTGGAAACCGGTGGTCTACACCTGCTCCTCGGTGACGGGCGAGGGTCTGGAGCAGGTCTGGAAGGGCGTCGAGGAGTATCTCGACCACACGCAGCAAAACGGCTATTTCCAGCACAACCGCAACCGTCAGAACAAATACTGGATGTACGAATCGATCAACGAGGCGTTGCGCAACAGTTTCTATCTGAATCCCGAGATCGCCGCGCTGATCCCCGCCTACGAGGAGCGCGTACTGGGCGACCGGCTGTCATCGTTCATCGCGGCAAAAGAGCTGCTGGACCGTTATTTCACGCGGTAAGGGCCGGCGAGCGGCAGGTCCCTTGCCGCTCTTTGCCGTTCTTTTAGGGCAAAGTATGGGTCGCAAGAGCCGATTTTCGCAAAAAATGAAGGCGCGGCGCAGAAATTGTTAATATTTTCAACATAAAACGCCGCCCGTTACGTTGTTATATAGAAAACGGTTGACTATTTTTGCAATACCAATACTAAAGCTATATGGCGGAACTCAAATCACAGAGCATAGGGATCGCCCTCGACGAACGGGTCGCAGAGGGCGAATACTCCAACTTGGTACTTATCGCGCACTCCACCTCCGAATTTATCCTCGACTTCGCCTCGCTGCTCCCCAACATGGACAAAGCCCGCGTGAAGAGTCGGATCATCCTCACCCCCGAACACGCCAAACGGCTCCTCTACTCGCTGCAAGAGAATGTAACCCGCTACGAAGAGAGCTTCGGCAAGATCGCCATCGTCCGCCCCGCCGCCGACGACCAGTTCGGCCAGCATATCGGCGAGGCCTGACCGGGAGGGGTAACTGACACCGCATCGGCCACATCCGCAAAGGTTGTGGCCGATGTCGTTTTTCTCCTGACAGCGGGGCTGACGCACCACTGCGCTCCTTGGGCCAATGGTTTGGCCCAGCCGCGCGGGCGAACCCGAACAATAAGGGTTCGACGACGTGAACTGACAACGTGAAACGACAGCGACTGTCCTCCTTGGGCCCGTGGTCGGGCCCAGCCGGACGGGCGAA
>CAZHMX010000166.1:0-2874 GCA_964533725.1 uncultured Alistipes sp.
TCACCTCGCCCACGGCCGAAGCGGCATACTGTCCGCCGCGACGCTCCGTCACGTCACGCAGGGCACGCGACGAGGAGAGGTTCGAGACCGTATTGCCCGGCTTCACCGACAGCACGTAATCGGCCACAGCCACCAGCGTATACTCCTCGACGAACATCGAGCCGTCCTCGCTCACGAAGCACAGACGGTCGACATCGGGGTCGACGACCACGCCCAGGTCGGCCTTCTCGCGAACGACGGCTTCGGAAATCTCCGTCAGATTCTCGGGCAGCGGTTCGGGGTTGTGGGCGAACTGTCCCGTGGGTTCGCAGTTCAGCTCGACGACCTCGCAACCCAAACGGCGCAACAGTTCGGGCATCACCACGCCGCCGACGGAGTTCACCGCGTCGATCACCACCTTGAATTTCCGCGCCTTGACCGCCTCCACATCGACCAGCGGCAGCGCCAGCACGCGCTCGATGTGCTCGGTGTTGTACTCCTCGCGCGAAATGACACGGCCGATACCGTCGATCTCGGGATAGGCGAAATCCTCCTCTTCGGCCAGAGCCAGCACCTGCTTGCCCTCGGCGTCGTTCAGAAATTCGCCGTGGCGGTTCAGCAGCTTGAGTGCGTTCCACTGGCGGGGGTTGTGCGAGGCGGTGATGATGATACCGCCGTCGGCCTGGTGACCGATAACGGCCATCTCGGTGCCGGGTGTGGTGCACAGCCCAACATTGATGACGTCGGCGCCGCAACCCAGAAGCGTACCCTCGATAATATCGTTCACTAACTGCCCCGACAACCGGGCATCGCGGCCGACCACGATCCGCAACCGCCGTCCGGGGCAGGTCGAGGCGATAAAGCGGCAATAGGCGGTCGTGAATTTCACCACGTCGATGGGGGTGAGGTTGTCGCCGCTGCGGCCGCCGATGGTGCCGCGAATGCCGGAAATGGACTTGATAAGAGTCATATACAGAAATATTTTGGTTTTTTAGATGTTATTCATTTTCTGCACTATACATATATATAAAAAGAAAAATCTTTCGGTTTACTTTGAAATTCGAGGTAAATATATTACTTTTATGCCAAATATCAAAATATTTCGAAATGACTTTTGTGAGAACCATACCTCCCTCGGAGCTGATCATCAACGATGACGGTTCGATTTTTCACCTCCACCTGCGCCCCGAACAGCTGGCCGACACCGTCCTGCTGGTGGGTGACCCGGGACGTGTCGAGACGGTCGCCTCGTTCTTCGACGAGCGCGAGTGCGAAGTCTCGAACCGCGAGTTCAACATCGTCACCGGCCGCTACAAGGGCAAACGGTTCACGGTCCTCTCCACGGGTATCGGCATCGGCAACATCGACATCGTCGTGACGGAGCTGGACGCGCTGGCCAACATCGACTTCGCCACCCGCCAGATCAAACCGGAGTTCAGGCGGCTGACGCTGGTGCGCCTGGGAACCTCGGGGGCCCTGCAGCCCGACATTCACGTGGGCGACGCCGTATTTTCGCGCACGTCGGTGGGTTTCGACGGCCTGCTGAACTATTACGACGGCCGCAACGAGGTCTGCGATCTGAAGATCGAGGAGGCCTTTATCCGCCATACGGGCTGGAGCGACCTGTTGCCCAAGCCCTACTTCATCGACGCCGACCGCGCGCTGTGGGAGCACTTCCGCGACATCACCGTCGAGGGCATCACGGTGGCCGCCCCGGGCTTCTATGCCCCGCAAGGGCGCTGGTTGCGTCTGCGTCCCGCCGATCCCGGCCTGAACGCCAAAATCGAATCGTTCCGCTACGACGGCCGCCGCATCACCAACTTCGAGATGGAGAGTTCGGCCCTGCAGGGGATGGCCGCCCTGATGGGCCACCGCGCCGCCACCATCTGCATGATCATCGCCCAGCGCGTGGCGCTGGATGCCTGCACCGATTACAAACCGCTCATCCGTCAGATGATCGGCGCCTCGCTGGACCGTCTGGTCGACTTCGACGACAAATAGCCGGCGACCGACGGACCGAACAAAACCGAGCATTGAAACAACGATAACAAAAAAAACAGCATAAAAACATGAAATTCACAGTATCTTCTTCGGCACTGCTCTCGCTGCTGGCAACCACCGGCAAGGTGATCAGCAGCAAAAACACGCTTCCCATCCTCGACTTCTTCCTCATGGAGCTTAAGGACAACCAGCTCAAGGTCACCTCTTCGGATCTGGAGACGACGCTCATCGGCTCGATCAACGTCGACAACGTCGAGAGCGAGGGAACGATCGCCGTGCCCGCCAAACAGATGCTCGACTCGCTCAAGGAGTTCTCCGAGATGCCGCTGACCTTCATGGTCAACGACACGACGTGGGAGATCACGCTCCAGTGGCGCAGCGGCAAGCTCTCGATTCCGGGTGCCAGCGCCGTGGGCTATCCCACCGTGCCCGAGCTGAACGAGGGCCACAAAGAGTTGAAAATCGACGTCGACACGCTGATGAACGGCATCAACAAGACCCTCTTCGCCACCGCCGACGACGTGATGCGCCCCATCATGAACGGCGTCTATCTCAATTTCGAACCCGAGCAGCTGACCTTCGTCGCCACCGACGCCCACAAGCTGGTCCTCCACACGGCCGAGTACCCCTCGACGGTCGGCGCCTCGTTCATCCTGCCCAAGAAACCGGCCAACCTGCTGAAAGGCATTCTGCTGAAAGAGGAGGAGGACATCGCCGTAGCCTTCGACGCACGCAACGTCCGCTTCGAACTGAAGAACCACACCTTCATCTGCCGTCTGATCGAGGGTAACTATCCCAATTACAACGCCGCCATCCCCACGGCCAACCCCAACAAGGTACTGGTCGACCGCACCGAGCTGATCAACGGCATCAAGCGCGTGGCCGTCTGCTCGA
>CAZHMX010000167.1:0-2870 GCA_964533725.1 uncultured Alistipes sp.
TTCGCCCGTCCGGCTGGGCCCGACCACGGGCCCAAGGAGGACAGTCGTATCAAGAACAGCTGTCGTGACAGTGCCCTCACAGCCTCGCGTGTCAGATGTTGATGTCGAGGATTTCGAATTTGATGGTACCGGCGGGGACGGTGACGTCGACGCAGTCGCCTTTTTTCTTGCCGAGGATGGCTTTGGCGATGGGGGTGCCGATAGCGAGTTTACCTTCTCGGAGGTTGGCTTCGTTTTCGGATACGATGGTGTAGACGACCTCTTTGCCGGTTTTGTGGTTTTTAAGGGTTACTTTGCTGAGGATCTGCACCTTGGATTTGTCGATTTTGGTTTCGTCGATAATCCGGGCGTTGGCGATGGTATCTTCCAGTTTAGCGATACGCATTTCCAGCAGTCCCTGTGCTTCGCGGGCGGCGTCGTACTCGGCATTTTCCGAGAGGTCGCCTTTGTCGCGTGCTTCGGCGATGGCGGCCGATATGGCGGGACGCTCGACGGAACGCATGTGATCCAACTCATCTTTGAGTTTTTTGTACCCTTCAGCGGTCAGATAAATAATCTCTTTAGCCATAGCGTTATAAGTTTTTCAAAATTTTTATGCAATGTAAAAAATAAAGAATCCTAACCCCGGGGGGTTAGAACTCGATGATTCCTTTTGACCAGACAAAGATAACGAGTTTTTTTTGTTTTCCAAAACTTTTTGCTTCAAAAGCCGGTTCCGAGGGGCGTATGGCCCCTTGCGCGGGACTGCGGAGGGCCGAAAAAAGGCCGATTTTCCCGCTGACTTGCGGGGTCGGACGGGAAAATCGAACGTTTCGTACGGTGGCGAACGCTGTAAGGCGATGCGATCGTGCGGGACCCTCCGGAGCCGGTCTCTCGAGGGCGGTCTGCGGTACTCTTTTTACTGACCTCCGACAACTTCTCTCGCCGCCTCCCGGCGACTTGCCGCTTTCTGATAAACTGCCGCCTCCCAACAACTCCTCTTGCTGTCTCCCGACAACTCTTCTCGCCGCCTTCCGACAGCCCTTTTATTGCCCCTCCCCGGTTATCGGCGAGCCTCTTTGGCTTCGATGCACTCGGTGGCGTGGGGGACCTTCATCAGGCGCTCCTTGGGGATCAGTTTGCCGGTAGTCTTGCAGATGCCGTAGACCTTGTTGTCGATACGGACGAGGGCCATTTCGAGGTTGCGGATGAACTTCAGCTGGCGGGCTGCCAGACGGCCGCTCTCCTCTTTGGAGAGGGTGGTGGCACCCTCCTCCAGGACCTTGAACGTCGGCGAGGTGTCCTCCGTGTCGTTGACTCCGTTCTGGATGATGCTCGAGCGCAACATCTCGTAATCGGCGCGTGCGACCTCCAGTTTCTTGAGGATCAGTTGACGAAACTCCTCAAGCTCCTGGTCGGTGTATCGGGTTTTTTCTTCAGCCATTTTTTTGTGTTTTAAAGGTTCATTTTTACAATGTTAGTGAAAATAATCCAATTAGCCAAATAAAACGTCCCAAAAAACGCGCCGAATTTTTCAAAACGGCCCTACGGCGCTTACAAGCGGGTTACGGCGATGCGTACCGGAATGTCGTCGATGTCGGTTTCGACGCATTTTTCGCCTTGCGGCGCCTCTGCGCAACGAACCTCCACGGCCTGCGTCTGCCCGGCGATATAGTCGCTCCACACCTCCAGCGACGAGTGCACCAGCTCCGAGTCGGCGATCTCGACACGGATCTTGTCCGTCACCTCGAAACCGGCCTCCTTGCGGAGGTTCTGAATGCGGTTGACCAGTTCGCGGGCCACGCCTTCGTCGCGTAACTCGGGGGTGATGGTGATATCGAGCGCCACGGTCAACTTGCCTTCGGTGGCGACCAGCCAGCCCGGCATATCCTCGGAGGTGATCTCGAAGTCGGCGGCCGTCACGACGATTGTCTGACCGGCCACTTCGAGGGTCGTCTCGTCGGCGTTCTCGATGGCAGCGATCTGTTCCTGCGTGTAGGTGGCGAGCAGGGCCTGCATGGCCTTGGTCAGCTGGCTGTAACGGCGGCAGAAGGTCTTGAAGTTGAGCTTGATGCGTTTGGTGATCAAGCCCGTGGTATCCTCGATGAGTTCGATCTCCTTGACGTTGACTTCGGCCTGCACCAGGGGGCGCATGGCGGCGACGCGGGCGGCGATGACGGGATCCAGAACGGGCAGCAGCATCTTGGCCAGCGGCTTGCGGACGTTGATGTTGACCTTGCGGCGCAGGGCCAGCACCATCGACGAGAGTTGCTGTGCCAAAGCCATCTGCTCCTCTAATTCGGTGTCGATCAGCGCGGGATCGGCGGTGGGGTAGTCGGCCAGATGCACCGACCCGGTGTGGCGGCCGCTCACGGCATTCAGGTCGCCGAAGATCTGATCCGAGATAAACGGTGCGAAGGGTGCGGCGACGGTGGCGACGGTCTCTAAACAGGTGTAGAGCGTCTGATAGGCCGAAAGCTTGTCCTGCGTCATTCCGCCGCCCCAGAAACGTTTGCGGTTCAGACGCACATACCAGTTCGAAAGTTCCTCCACAAAGCGGTCGATGGCGCGGGCCGCGGGTGTGGGGTCGTAATCGTCCAGATAGCTCCCGACGGTCTGAATCAGGTGGTTCAGCCGCGAGATGATCCAGCGGTCCATGTCGGGGCGCTCGGCCACGGGAACCTCCTGCTCTGTTCCCGTGAAGCCGTCGACGTTGGCGTAGCGGGCCAGGAACGAGTAGGTGTTGTAGAGCGTGCCGAAGAACTTGCGGCGCACCTCGTCCACGCCGTCGCGGTCGAACTTGAGGTTGTCCCACGGCTGCGAGTTGGAGATCATGTACCAGCGCGTCGCGTCGGCGCCGTAGGTCTTCAGCACGTCGAACGGATCGACGG
>CAZHMX010000168.1:0-2808 GCA_964533725.1 uncultured Alistipes sp.
AGATCATCAACATCTGCTCGATGATGTCGGAGCTGGGCCGCGAGACCGTTTCGGCATACGCCGCTGCCAAGGGCGGTCTGAAGATGCTGACCCGCAATATCGCCTCCGAGTACGGCGAGTACAATATCCAGTGCAACGGTATCGGCCCGGGTTATATTGCCACGCCCCAGACGGCTCCCCTGCGCGAGAAACAGCCCGACGGCAGCCGCCACCCGTTCGACGCCTTCATCGTGGCCAAGACGCCCGCTGCCCGTTGGGGTACGCCCGAGGACTTGATGGGTCCCGCCGTCTTCCTGGCTTCGGATGCCTCGGATTTCGTCAACGGCCACGTGCTCTACGTGGACGGCGGTATTCTGGCCTATATCGGCAAGCAGCCGCAGTAGTGGTCCGTTGTCGTCCGGCCGCTCGATGCGGACGGCGGACGGTAAAAAACGGATGGTGCTGCAGAGACGCTTCGGCGAATCTGCGGCACCGTTTTTTTGTGTTCGTATCCCGGGCGGGGGATACCTTAATAAAGATAGAACACGATCGCCGCAAAGTGGCAGGTTGCGGCCAGATTGATCAGCAGATGCCACACCAGATGGTGATAACGAAACCCTTTCCGGGCATAGAACCACGCCCCCAGGGTGTAGAAGATGCCGCCCACGGCGATCAGGACCAGCAGCGGCGTGCCGGCGTTCCGCAAAAAGAGCGGCATGAAAAAGACCACCGTCCATCCCATCACCAGATAGATGGTCAGACTGACCGCCGGAATCGAACGCCGCGACAGCGATTTGTAGAAGATGCCGAACAGGACCATCGCCCACTGCAGGATCGTGATCAGGATCCCTTGCCAGCCGCCGATCACCGAGAGGGCGATGGGGGTGTAGCTGCCCGCGATGGCCACATATATAAATATATGGTCCAGGATGTGAAAGACCTCCTTGTGGCGCGAGGCGGGGTTCATCGAGTGGTAGAGCGTCGAGATCAGGAACATGAGAAAGAGCGAGGCGACGAAGATGCTTACCGACACGGCTGCCAGCAGATGGTGCGCGTCGTGCATCCACGCCCACACGGCCGCAAACGGCAGTGCGCAGAGGGCCAGCAGCGCCATCACTCCGTGCGAGATGGTGTTGCCGATCTCCTCGCCGAGGGTCGGCACGTAGGGCTTTTTCTTTTTCCGGGCCATAATCTTGCGGTTTTGTGGGGTAAAGATAGCGAAATTTTTCGGTTTGACCTTCATCGTACCGTCGGTTCGACCGCAGTTGCGCGATTGAGGATGATTCCGGCGATTGTCAGGTGGGCAGAAGGTGCCGGGGAGATCTCGGATATCCTCTCTTTTTCCGTTCGCACACGATGCTGTCGGATAATAAAATTCTATTTTGTGTTAATAAAATTAAAGAAATGTTTGATAATATTAAAATATGTATTATATTTGTGGCGTGAATAAACCATAATATCAAACGAAGCATGGAAAAGACGAAAAATCTGCCGATCCTCTGTCCCTCGTGCGGCGGGCGGTTGCAGGTGGCGGCGCTGCACTGTCCGGAGTGTCAGACGCGCATCGAGGGCGACTATACGCTGCCGCTTCTGTTGCGGCTTCCGGCCGAGGAACAGCGCTTTATCTGCGATTTTGTCTGCGCGAGCGGTTCGCTCAAACAGATGGCCGCGCAGATGGGGTTGAGCTATCCGACGGTGCGCAACCGGCTGGACGAAATTATCGAACACATTAAAACCTTACAGCAATGAAAAAATTCTACGATCCTTTTACCTATTATTCGGGCGGGACGACCCTGGCGGCGGGTCTCGTCGTGATGGCGGCGACGGTGGCGGTGGCGGCCCTGACTCAGCAGACGTTCCGCGGCGTGATCTCGATCGGCCTGGGCGATCTGCCGGTTTGGCGCCTGGGGCTGCAACGTCTGGCGGGCTGGCTCCTGCTGTCGGCGACGCTTTACGGTGCGGCGGCGTGGTTCTCGCCCTCGCGTGTGCGTGCGATCGATGTGGCGGGCAACCAGGCGCTGGCCTTTCTGCCCTTTCTGGTGTTGCTGCTGGTCAGCATGATCCCGGGTTTGGGCATTCCCGAGGAGCTGAAACAGCAACTGGAACAGGGAGCGATCGATCCCGCGATGTTGCAGTCGGCGGTGGGGCTGGTGGTCTTCGGCTTCGTGTCGGTCTTTATGCTGGTGTGGTTTTTCGTGTGGAGCTGGCGCGGTTTCTCGGTAGCCGCCAACCTGCGCGGTGCCAGGGGGGCGGGCCTCTATGTCTGCGCGTTTCTGGTTGCCGAAGTGCTGGCCGGTCTGTGCACCCGGGCCCTGCTGATTTAGGGTGCGCACAACCGACCCTCTTTACGCGGTATTCGAAACGGTTTCAATGGGATCCGCGCAATTTTCGAAAGGCTTTCGGGAGTTCCCGGAAGCCTTTTTTGTGGAAAAACTTTTCTTTTTCGATTCTTTGCAATAATTTTGCACAAA
The DNA here is from genome assembly GCA_964533725.1 of uncultured Alistipes sp. Classification (GTDB taxonomy): domain Bacteria; phylum Bacteroidota; class Bacteroidia; order Bacteroidales; family Rikenellaceae; genus Alistipes. Next base: position 2,451 of record CAZHMX010000168.1, read on the forward strand.
TTTCGTTGGGAGATTGTACCCCGAGGTGAATGCAAAAGAAAAAACATTATCATAATGAGCGAAGAAGTTATTAATATCAAGGAACTTAACGAGCGTATCGAACGCGAAAGCCTCTTTGTCGACACCCTGCGGCAGGAGATGGGCAAGGTGATTGTCGGTCAGAGCCATCTGGTCGACACGTTGTTGATCGGTCTGCTGTCCAACGGCCACATCCTGCTGGAGGGTGTGCCGGGTCTGGCCAAGACGCTGGCGATCACCACGCTGGCCCAGGCTGTCGACGCCCGTTTCTCGCGTATTCAGTTTACGCCCGACCTGCTGCCCGCCGACCTGATCGGCACGTTGATCTACTCGCAGAAGA
>CAZHMX010000169.1:0-2764 GCA_964533725.1 uncultured Alistipes sp.
AACGACCCCGCCGAGACGACCGGTCTGGCCCACTATTTCGAACACCTGATGTTCAAGGGCTCCGAATCGTTCGGCACGCAGGACTATGCCGCCGAAAAACCCCTGCTCGATGAGATCGAGGCGCTCTTCGAACAATACCGCACCCTGACCGATCCCGCCGCGCGCACGGCCCTCTACGCCCGCATCGACTCCCTGTCGCAGGAGGCCTCGAAGCTCGCCATCCCCAACGAATACGACAAACTGATGGCCGCCATCGGCGCCGAGGGTTCGAACGCCTTCACGTCGGACGACATGACCGTCTACGTCGAGAATATCCCCTCGAACCAGATCGAAAACTGGGCCAGAATCGAGGCCGACCGATTCAAACACAACGTCATCCGCGGGTTCCACACCGAGCTGGAGACCATCTACGAGGAGTACAACATGTCGCTCGGCGACGACGGCGACAAGGTCTGGGCCGGCATCACGGGGCTGCTCTATCCCAACCACCCCTACGGCCAGCACACCGTACTGGGCAAGCCCGAACACCTGAAAAACCCCTCGATCACCAACGTCAAGAACTTCTACCGCACCTTCTACGTCCCCAACAACATGGCGATCTGTCTGTCGGGCGACTTCGACCCCGAGGCGATGATCCGGACCATCGACCGCTATTTCGGCGATATGGTCCCCAATCCCGCGCTGCCGAAGCTGGAGGCCCCCGCCGAGGAGCCCCTCACGGCCCCCGTATCGAAAGAGGTGTGGGGCAATGAGGCCGAATATTTCATTATGGGCTGGCGCACCGACGGCGCCGCAGGGTCGCGCGACGACGAGATGGCCGAGATCGTCAGCTTGCTGCTCGCGAACCGCAAGTGCGGACTGATCGACGTCGACCTGAACCAGAAGCAGAAGGTGCTCAGCGCCGACGCCGGTTCGGTGATGCTGGTCGACCGCGGCGCCTTCTTCGCCATGGGCTATCCCAAGCAGGGGCAGAGTCTGGAGGAGGTCCGCGACCTGATTCTGGGCGAGATGGCCAAGCTCCGCGCGGGTGACTTCGACGCGGCGCTCCTGAACTCCACCATCGCCAACTACAAGCGCGACCGGATGCTGCGCATGGAGTCGAACAACGGCCGCGCCATGGCCTACGTGGGCAGCTTCATCAACGGCACCGCCTGGGCCGACGAGGTCACGGCACTCGACCGTCTGGGCCGGATCACCAAGGAGCAGGTGGTCGCCTGGGCCGGCAAATACCTGCGCGACGACAACTACGCCATCCTCTACAAGCGTCAGGGCGAGGACAAGGAGCTCAAAAAAATCGACAAGCCCGCCATCACCCCCATTGCGACCAACCGCGACGCCGTCAGCCGCTTCCTGACCGAGGTGCAGACGAGCCGGGTGCAGCCCATCGAACCCGTTTACGTCGACTACGCGCGGGATATGGAGCGCGGACAGATGAAACACGGCGTCGAGGTGCTGTCGAAGCGCAACCTCTCGAACGAGCTCTTCTCGCTCTACTACGTCTTCGACATGGGCACGAACAACGACCCGAAGTGGAGCATTGCGCTGAACGACTATCGCGCGCTGCTCGGGACCGACAGGAAATCGCTGGAGGAGATCCAGCGCGGGTTCTACGACCTGGCCTGCGACTTCTCGGTAAGCTGCGCCGCCGACCGCATCTTTGTGCAGATCAACGGCCTGAACGAGAATATGGCCGCCGCCATCGCCCTGGCCGAGGATTATCTGCAGCACCTCAAGGGCAACGAGGCCGTGCTGGCCGAGATGAAGTCCGACCTCCTCAAGGAGCGCGCCGACCGCAAGACCAACCAGCGCGCCTGCTTCAGCGCCCTGACCAACTACGCCTGCTACGGTCCCGAGAAGATCCGCCGGACCGTGCTCGACAACCGCGCCGTCCGGGCGCTGACCTCCGACGAGCTGGTCGGACGCGTCCACAGCCTGCTGGATTACAAGCATCGCGTGCTCTACTACGGCCCTCTGGCGCAGGATCAATTGATCGGACTGCTCGACACCGCGCACTATGTGGCCGAAAATCCCCTTTCCGTGGAACCCGTACGTTTCGAGATGCTCCCCACGACCCGCGATGAGGTGCTGATGGCCCGCTACAACACCAAGCAGATCTACTACACCCAGATCTGCAACCTCGGCATCCCCTTCTCGGTCGGCAACGACGCCGCTATCGAGCTGTACAACAACTATTTCGGCGGCTCGATGAACGCCATCGTCTTCCAGGAGATGCGCGAAGCCCGCGGTCTGGCCTACAGCGCCTACGCCTACCTCGACGAGGGTGCAACCGCCCGCGACCCCTACAGCTACCGCGCCTTCATCGCCACACAAAACGACAAAATGCAACAAGCCATCGAAGCCTTCGACGCAATCATCGAGGATATGCCCCTCTCGCAAGCCGCCTTCGACCTGGCCAAACAGTCCGTGCTGGCCAGCATCGCCACCCAGCGCACCATCAAGGCCGACGTCCTCTGGTCCTACCTGAACGCCGAACGAAAAGGCGTCCTCCAGGACCGCAACCGCGCCCGCTACGAACAAATCCAAACCATGACCCTCGACGACGTTAAGGATTTTCAACAACAGTGGATCAAAAACCGCCCCTACCGCTACTGCATCCTCGGCGATGAAAAAGACTTGGATACAAAATATCTCCAAACTATCGGCGAAATAAAAACCCTCTCCCAGGAAGAGATATTCGGATATTGACAACGACTGTCCTCCTTGGGCCCGTGGTCGGGCCCAGCCGGACGGGCGAACCCGAACA
>CAZHMX010000170.1:0-2696 GCA_964533725.1 uncultured Alistipes sp.
ACGAGCTCTATCGCGACGGTGCCGCCGCCATCTTCGGCCCCGGTACCCCCATCGCCACGGCAGCCATCAAGATGCTCGAGATCCTGCTCGACGAGTAGCGATCCCCGGCATTATCCGACCGAAACCGGCAGACCCTCGAAGGTCTGCCGGTTTTTTCGTCCCAAAGCACGGACCGGGGAACGCCTGCGCGGCAAAGGGCGGAGCCCGCCCCGACGAACGCAGTCGCAGTCAGAACACGACGGCCCGGGAAGCCCCCACCGAGCCAATGTTAAATTTTCGTTAACTTTTCGTTACGATAATGTTAACATTTCCTCCCGAGGGTGGCGAGACAGGCAAAATTGAGTATCTTTGAGTCCGAAAACTGAAAACGAAAACCGGACTTACACTGCGTATGGATATCCTTTACACCGTCATCCTGGTGATTCTCGGCATTTTAGCCGTTTCGGGACTCTTCGTGGGCGTGACCAACGATGCGGTCAACTTCCTGAACTCGGCCCTCGGTTCGAAGGCCGCTTCCCTGAAAATTATTTTGGCCGTGGCCTCCGCCGGCATCATCGTCGGCACGGCCACATCGAGCGGAATGATGGAGGTGGCCCGCAACGGCGTCTTCAACCCCGGACTCTTCACATTCCACGAGGTGATGATCCTCTATCTGGCGGTGATGTTCGCCAACATCATCCTGCTGGACCTCTACAACTCGCTGGGACTCCCCACCTCGACCACCGTGTCGCTGATCTTCTGCCTGTTGGGGTCGGCCATCGCCATCTCGACCTTTAAGATCGCCGGAACGGAGGCGCTGTCGATGAGCGACCTGGGCGAATTTATCAACACGTCGCGGGCCATGGGTATCGTATCGGCCATCCTGCTGTCGGTGGTGATCGCCTTTACGGTGGGTACCATCGTGATGTACGTGTCGCGGCTCTTTTTCTCGTTCCGCTACACGGCGCTGCTGCGGCGCTACGGAGCCATGTGGTGCGGCATCTCGCTGACGGCCATCGTCTATTTCGCGCTGTTCAAGGGGCTGAAAAACATTCTCTCGGACAACCCCGTGATCGTCTGGATTGGCGACCACATGACCCTCTCGCTGCTGATCTGCTGGATCATCTGCTCGCTGCTGCTGTTCTTTATCCAACTGTTCAAAATCAACATCCTGCGCATCACGATCCTTTCGGGTACGTTCGCCCTGGCGCTGGCTTTTGCGGGAAACGACCTGGTAAACTTCATCGGTGTGCCGGTGGCCGGTTACGACGCCTGGCAGATGGCGCAGGCCGAGGGGTCGACCACGTTGATGATGACGGGACTCAACGAAAATGTGCCTGCCAACCTGAGTATCCTGATATTGGCGGGTATCATCATGATTTTCACGCTGTGGACCTCGAAAAAGGCCATGCACGTCTCGGACACGGAGCTGTCGCTCTCGGCGCAGGGCGATGCCGGCCAGCAATACGGCTCGTCGCTGCTGTCGCGTACGTTGGTGCGCGCGGCACTGAACCTGAACCACAGTATCGCCTCGAAGGTCCCCGAACATATCCGCACCAAGATGGAACGCCGCTTCGAATATGAGGATATCGAGCACAGCGGGGCTCCCTATGATATGATCCGCGCAACGGTCAACCTGACCACCTCGGCGATGTTGATCTCGTTGGCTACGTCATTAAAGCTCCCGCTGTCAACCACTTACGTATGCTTTATGGTGGCGATGGGTTCGTCGCTAGCCGACCGTGCATGGGGACGTGAGAGTGCCGTCTACCGCATTACGGGTGTGATGACCGTGGTGATGGGCTGGTTTGTGACGGCCTTCGGCGGCTTTTTGATCGCCTACGTGGTCGGCTTGGTCCTGATCTACGGCGGCACTACGGCCATCGTGATCACCACCCTGCTCTGCGCCTGGATGCTCTACCGCAGCAACTTCAAGAAAAAGCCCGAAGAGGAGCAGCCCAAGAAGATGCTCGTCACGCAGACCACCGAGGAGATCATCAGCAACCTGAGCGAGTCCGTATGCCGCACGATGGAGAACACCACCCGCATCTACGACCGCACGCTGCTGGCCGTATTCAAGGAAAACCGCAAGGCCCTGCGCGATATGCTCAAGGAGGCCGACGACCTCTACAAGCGTTCCAACGAGCGCAAATACACGTTGATGTCGACCCTCAAGACGTTGCGGTCGAGCGATCTGGACACGGCGCAATATTATGTGCAAGTGGTTGATTATCTGAACGAAATGACCAAAGCGCTGGTACACGTGATCCGTCCCGCCTTCGACCACATCGACAACAACCACGAGGGTCTTTCGAAGGAGCAGACCGAGGATCTGCGCCACATCAACGACGAAGTGGAGTCGATCTACCGTCAGATCGAGGGGATGTTGCGTCTGGGCGACTTCACCGACATCGACCGCATCCTGGCCATGCGCGACTCGCTCTTCGAGGAGATCGCCGCCGCCATCAAGTCCGAACTGGAGCGCATCAACGCCCCGAAGCAGGGCACGACCAACACCAAGGCCAGCGTGCTCTATCTCTCGATCCTGAACGAGACCAAGAACATGGTGCTCCAGTCGCGCAACCTGCTCAAGGCACAGCGCTACTTCCTGGAGCATACGGGCATCAAACGGAACTGGCTGAACTACGCCAAAAGCAAGTAATCCGGATACGACTGCGCTCGTCGGGGCGGGATAGGACCCCGCCCCTTGCCGCGCG
>CAZHMX010000171.1:0-2603 GCA_964533725.1 uncultured Alistipes sp.
GAGATCTGGAACCTGGTGTTCATGCAGTTCAACCGCAAGGCCGACGGCAAACTGGAGCCGCTGGCCGCCAAGAATATCGACACGGGCATGGGCTTCGAGCGCCTGTGCATGATCCTGCAGGGCAAAAAGTCGAACTACGACACCGACGTCTTCCAGCCCACGATCGGCCGTATCGCCGCGATGGCCGCCAAGCGTTACGGCGACGACCATAAGGCCGATGTGGCGATGCGCGTCATTGCCGACCACCTGCGTGCCATTGCCTTCTCGATCGCCGACGGACAGCTGCCTTCGAATGTCAAGGCCGGCTATGTGATCCGCCGCATCCTGCGCCGCGCCGTGCGTTACGGCTATACCTATCTGGGTTTCAACGAGCCGTTTATCTGCCGTTTGGTGGCGGGACTGGTCGAGCAGATGGGCGGGCAGTTCCCCGAGCTGAAGGCCCAGCAGAACCTCATCGAGCGCGTGATCGAAGAGGAGGAGGCTTCGTTCCTCCGCACGCTGGCGACGGGTATCAACCTGTTGGACGGCGTGATCGCCGAGACCAAAAAGGCGGGCCGCACGGAGATCGCAGGCAAGGATGCCTTCCTGCTGTACGATACTTACGGATTCCCGATCGACCTGACGGAACTCATCGCCCGCGAGCAGGAGGTGACGGTCGATCTGGCCGGTTTCGAGGTCGAGCTGCAGGCGCAGAAGGCCCGTTCGCGCAATGCCGCCGCGGTCGACACGGACGACTGGGTGGAGCTGATCCCGCTCAAGCAGAGCGAGTTCGTGGGCTATGACACCCTCGAGGCCGATGTCCGTATCGCCCGCTATCGTCGTGTGACCTCCAAGGGCAAGAGCTCCTACCAGCTGGTCTTCGACCGCACGCCGTTCTACGGCAATTCGGGCGGCCAGATCGGCGACCTGGGTTATATCGCCACGGCCAACGAGCGCATCGACGTGGTGGCTACCGAGAAGGAGAACGGCCAGATTATCCATATCGTCACGACCCTGCCCGAGGCTCCCGAGGCCCTGTTCCACGCCGTCGTCGATCCCCGCAAGCGCCAGTCGGCGGCCAACAACCATACGGCCACGCACTTGATGCACGCTGCGTTGCGTCGCGTTTTGGGCACCCACGTCGAGCAGAAAGGTTCGCTCGTTACGCCCGAATACCTGCGTTTCGACTTCTCGCACTTCCAGAAGGTCACGGCCGAGGAGCTGCGCGAGGTGGAGCGGCAGGTGAATGCGATGATCCGCAAGAACGACCCGTTGGTCGAGAACCGCAACGCCACCAAGGAGGAGGCTGCGGCTGCGGGTGCGATGATGCTCTTCGGCGAAAAATACGGCGACCGGGTCCGCATGGTCCGTTTCGGCGACTCGGTGGAGCTTTGCGGCGGTACGCATACGAGCGCTACGGGCAATATCGGTCTGTTCAAGATCGTCAACGAGAGCGCCATCTCGGCCGGTGTCCGCCGTATCGAGGCGGTGACGGGCGAGGCGGCCGAGAACCTGCTCTACGGGGCGGAGGATATGATGCGCCAGATAGGCGAGATGCTGCGCAATTCGCAGGTGGTGGCCGCCGTCAAGAAGATGATCGAGAACAACGAGGCCTTGAGCCGCGAGGTGGAGGAGGCGCGCCACGAACAGGCGAATGCGATGGTCGAGCGCATCTTGAACGCCCTGCCCGAACAGGAGGGGCTGAGCATCTTCGCCCAGGCAGTGAACCTCAAGGCCGACTTTGTGAAGGATGTGGCTTTTGCCGTGCGTGCCCGCCGCAAGAATATCGTCTTCGTGGTCGGTTCGGTGACCGACTCGAAACCGATGATCACCGTGGCGTTGGGCGACGAGGTCGTGGCCCGCGGGGCCAATGCGGGTGTCATCGTGCGCGAGGCCGCACGGGCCATCCAGGGCGGCGGTGGCGGTCAGGCCTTCTTCGCTACGGCGGGCGGCAAGAACGCCGAAGGGCTGCAGCAGGCGATCGACCGCGTGGTGGAACTGGTCAATGAAAAGGTAAAATAGTAAAAAATAGAGATTTTATGGCTAATAAAGTATTGTTAATGATCCTCGACGGTTGGGGCATCGGCAACCGCGGCAAATCGGATGTGATCTATACGATGCACCCCAAATACATCGAGGCGATGACGGCCGCCTATCCCCACGCGCAGTTGCGCACGGACGGCGAGAATGTCGGTCTGCCCGACGGTCAGATGGGCAACTCGGAGGTGGGCCACCTCAATATCGGCGCCGGCCGCGTCGTCTATCAGGACCTGGTGAAGATCAACCGTGCCTGCGCCGACGGCTCGATCTCCCGCAATCCGGAGATTGTCAAGGCCTTCGAGTATGCCCGTAAGAACGGCAGCACCGTGCATTTTATGGGTCTTGTGTCGGACGGCGGCGTCCACTCGTCGCTGGACCACCTGCTCAAACTGACGGAGATCTCCAAGGAGTACGGCATTGAGAATACGTGGGTGCACTGCTTCATGGACGGCCGCGACACCGACCCCCGCAGCGGCAAGGGCTTTATCGAGACCCTCGAGCAACATATGGCGACCGTTTCGACGGGCAAGATCGGCTCGATCATCGGCCGTTACTATGCCATGGACCGCGACAAGCGCTGGGAG
>CAZHMX010000172.1:0-2349 GCA_964533725.1 uncultured Alistipes sp.
GGACAACCTGCCCCACATCACCATCGTCGGACGGCCCAACGTCGGCAAGTCGTCGATGACCAACGCCCTGCTGGGCGAGGAGCGCAACATCGTCACCCCCATAGCGGGCACCACGCGCGACTCGATCCACACGCGCTACAACAAGTTCGGGATGGATTTCTATTTGGTCGACACGGCGGGCATGCGCAAAAAGGGCAAGGAGATGGAGGATCTGGAGTTCTACTCGGTGATGCGCTCGATCCGCGCCATCGAGGAGTCGGACGTCTGCGTGCTCATGCTCGACGCGCAGCAGGGGCTTGAACAGCAGGACCTGAACATCTTCAACCTGATCGTGCGCAACCGCAAAGGGTGCGTGATCGTGGTCAACAAGTGGGACCTGATCGAGAAGGAGAACAACACGATGAAGGAGTGGCGCGAGTTTCTGGAAAAGCGGCTGGCACCCTTCAGCGATATTCCGATCATCTTCACCTCGGTGCTGAACAAACAGCGCATCCTGGAGGTGCTGCAGACGGCCATCCGCGTTCACGGTTCGCGCAAGCGCCGCATCTCGACCTCCGAGCTGAACGACTTCTTCCTGCCCCTGATCGAGAACTATCCGCCCCCTGCAACGAAGGGCAAATACATCAAGATCAAATACGTAACCCAGTTGCCGACCCCCACGCCGCAGTTCGCCTTCTTCGTCAACCTGCCGCAGTACATCCGCGAACCTTACCGCCGCTTTTTGGAGAACAAGATGCGCGAGGAGTGGGATTTCGCAGGGGTGCCGGTGCAGATCTATTTCCGTCAGAAATAACACGGCGGCCCCGGCACACGGCAAAGCCGGCGATCCGCAACCGACAACGACGAGAAGATGTTGGAATTTTTGGCACAATACCGCCTCACGGGCATCGTGATCGGTGCCGCCACCTTTTTGATCATCGGCCTGTTCCATCCGTTAGTGATCCGGGGCGAGTATCGGTTCGGCGTGCGCTGCTGGTGGGTCTTCGCCCTGATGGGCGTGCTGACGGGCGCGGGTTCGATCCTCACGGAGGCCGTCGTTCCGTCGATCCTGCTGGCCGTATGGAGCGCCTCCTCGTTCTGGTCGATCGGCGAACTGTTCGAACAACGGGAGCGCGTACGCAAAGGGTGGTTTCCCGCCAATCCGCGACGGGCACAGACGGAACCCGAGGAATCGCTGCATCAAGAGAGATCGCGGCGCGACGATATATCCAAGATGCGGCGTCTTCGGAGCTGTGCGGTGCCCGCGCTGCTTGTCGCGGGAACGCTGTCGAACGTTTTGTGGTTGGTCCGCGACACCGCGAAACATACGGACGCCAGGGATATCGTGACCGGAGAGCCGACCCGCGTGCGGATCGTCTTTGCGGGCGACCTGATGCAGCATGCGCCGCAGGTCAACGCCGCACGGCAGGACGACGGGAGTCTCGATTACGGCTACTGTTTCCAAAACGTCGCGCCGATCTTCCGGGAGGCCGATTATGCGGTCCTGAACCTCGAAACCACCCTGACCGAATCCGCCACCTACACGGGCTATCCCCGTTTCAGATCGCCCGCAGCGCTGGCCGGCCAACTGGCCGCCATGGGGATCGACGCCGCCGTGCTGGCCAACAACCACTGCTGCGACGGCGATTCCAGGGGTATCGCGCAGACCATCCGGGCACTCGACCGGCACGGCATCGCCCATACGGGCGTCTTTGCCGACAGTGCCGACTATACCCGCAACCGCATATTGCATTTCGATTGCCGCGGCATCCGTTTCGCGCTGCTGAACCATACGTACGGCACCAACGGCATCCCCGTGCCCAAAAACCGGATCGTCCATCTGCTGGACACCGCGGTGATGGCCGCCGATCTGCGGACGATCGACCGCGGCGAGGTGGATTGCATCATCGCCTTCGTGCATTGGGGCGTGGAGTATGCCCGCCGTCCCGACGCCGCCCAGCGGGAACTCTCGGCATGGCTGCACGCGCAGGGAGTCGACCTGGTCGTAGGCAGCCATCCGCACGTCATCCAGCCCTGGGAGCGTGTCGGTCACGGTTTTACGCTCTATTCGCTGGGCAATTTAGTCTCCAACCAGCGGCAACGGTATTCGGACGGCGGTCTGATTGCCGGGGTCGACATCACCCGCCACGCAAACGGCCGTTTAAGCTACCGGCTCGATCTGCACAGCGTCTGGGTACAACTCCCCGGTTACCGTCTGCAGACCGCAGAGAGCGCCCCCGCACAGCTGAAGCCGTCGGATATTCCTGCATATCAGACTTTTGTCGCCGACACACGGCGGTTGCTCGGGAGACCTTGACAACGGGGCTGACGCACGACTGCGCTCCTTGGGCTGGTGATCCAGCCCAGCCG
>CAZHMX010000173.1:0-2327 GCA_964533725.1 uncultured Alistipes sp.
TGACAGCCGACTGGATGTATGGATGGTGGGATCGCGACCGCACACACTATTATTGCCATCGGCTATCAACAATAAACACATGGACCGGGTAATGCCGCGCGGCAAGGTGAAGGGGTCCTATCCCGACCCGACGAGTGCAACCGTTGTCTTGACACACTGTCTTGATACGACTGCGCTCGTCGGGGCAGGATAGGACCCTGCCCCTTGCCGCGCGGCGTTCCCCGGTCCATGCTTTTGTGGCGAGTGAAATCCCCCTCCCCCTGCTGTAAGCCTACAGCAGGGGGAGGGGGATTTCACCCGCAAGAATAGATTGTTCGGGTTCGCCCGTCCGGCTGGGCTGGACCACCAGCCCAAGGAGGACAGTCGTATCAAGACAGTGTGTCAAGACAACGGTTGCGCACGTCGGGTCGGGACGGGCCTCCTCCCCATGCCGTGGGGTGCTTCCCGGTTTATGCTTATAGATTGGCGACTTCGCTGGCGGTCACGCTGATTTCGCGCATTTTGCTCTTGGCGAAGAGGAGGGTGCGGGCGGGGTATTCCTCGACGAGATCGGTGTTGTGGGTCGACATGACCACGGCGCACCCCGAGGCGGCGATATCGCGGAAGATTTTGATGATTCCGTCGGCAGTCAGCGGGTCGAGGTTGCCTGTCGGTTCGTCGGCCAGCAACAGGCGGGGACGGTTCAGCAGGGCGCGGGCGATGACTAAACGCTGCTGTTCGCCGCCCGAAAGTTCGAAGGGCATGCGGTAGCTTTTGGTCTCGAGCTTTACCAGCTGCAACACCTCCTCGATGCGACGGCGGATTTCGACGTCGTCTCTGGAACCTGTGGCACGCATGACGTCATAGAGGTTCTGAAAGACGTTGCGGTCGTCCAGCAGTTGATAATCCTGAAAGACGATTCCGATCTTGCGGCGCAGATAGGGGATATGCCGACGCTTGATGCGGCGCAGGTCGAACCCGGCCACTTCACCCTCTCCCTCAAGTAGTTGCATTTCGGCGTAGAGGGTCTTCAGGAGCGAACTTTTGCCGCTGCCGACGCGACCGATCAGATAGATGAACTCACCTTCGGCCACCTCCAGATCGATATCCGAAAGGACCATTTCGCCGTGACGGATCTGTTTGCGTGCGGAGTTGCTGAAGGGGTCGTCGACATGATAGACGGCGGCGCCTTTCAACCGAATGACGGGCATATTGCTCTGTTCCATGGGCCTGCTTGTTTTATGCTACAAATATAGTGTTTTTCGCAAACTTTTCAAAAGAAATTTTCGGCCTCGGGGGATTGGGAATCCAAAATAAATTTGTATATTTGTACGATATTTCAACATACTGCAATGAGCAACGAATTGGAAAACATCAAAGGTCGCGAAGAGGAATATTCGGCGTCCAATATTCAAGTACTGGAGGGTCTGGAGGCCGTCCGCAAACGTCCGGCCATGTACATCGGCGACATCGGCGAGAAGGGTCTGCACCACCTGGTTTACGAGGTGGTCGACAACTCGATCGACGAGGCGCTGGCCGGCTACTGTAACCGCATCGAGGTGACGATCAACGAAGATAACTCCATTACGGTGAGCGACAACGGCCGCGGTATCCCGACCGACTACCACGAAAAGGAGGGTAAATCGGCCCTGGAGGTGGTGCTGACGGTGCTGCACGCGGGCGGCAAGTTCGACAAGGGCAGCTACAAGGTGTCGGGCGGTCTGCACGGCGTGGGCGTTTCGTGCGTCAACGCGCTGTCGAAACTCCTGATCGCGGAGATCCACCGCGGCGGCAAGATCTACCGCCAGCGTTACTCGAAAGGTACGCCGCTGACCCAGGTCGAGGTGGTCGGCACGTGCGACGACCGCGGTACGATCGTGACCTTCAAGCCCGACGAGGAGATCTTCACCCACACCACGGAGTACAAATATGAGATCCTGGCCAACCGCCTGCGCGAGCTGGCCTTCCTGAACAAAGGTATCCACCTGACGCTGACCGACAAACGCCATTCGGAGGACCAGACGGAGGACCGCGTCGAGCAGTTCTATTCGGAAGACGGCCTGAAGGAGTTCGTCGAGTACCTGGACGCCACGCGCGGCGAGCCGCTGACCTCGATGATCTACCTGGATACCGAACGCAACGGCGTCCCCGTCGAGGTGGCCATGCACTACAACGACTCCTTCTCGGAGAACGTCCACTCCTACGTGAACAACATCAACACCATTGAGGGCGGTACGCACCTGACGGGTTTCCGCCGTGCGCTGACCCGTACGCTGAAGAAATATGCCGATGATTCGGGTATGCTCGCCAAGTTGAAGTTCGAGATCAACGGCGACGACTTCCGCGAG
>CAZHMX010000174.1:0-2271 GCA_964533725.1 uncultured Alistipes sp.
GATCGTAATCAAAATCGCACCAATCCCCAGAATCGTCAAATTTCTACCGCCGCGCGTCGCCATTAGAGTGAACTCCTGAGTTTAACGACGGCGTCGTATTGTTTAGTTGCGAGTTGATTCAAATTGCTAGTTGCGACACGCAGATTCCCCCGTTTCTCGCGCACGGTAGCTAGTTTAGTATAAAACTCATCGGGATGTTCGCGACAATCAATCGCAATCAAGCCTTCCAATTCGCGCATATATTCTGTATAAGCATCACGAAACCTAGTCTGCCCCGTAGCAAAGTCTGACTGGATATCAGCGATGGTTGGACGACTGTTATTAACTAGTCTTAAGTTCAGCGGGCGGATAAACTTGTTTGCGATGGTTTCGTAAGTTGTGCCGAGATAAGTGCGCGTACGTGAATCGTTTTTCTGTAGTTGTAAGAGCGATTGCTTAATCGTCGAACAATGTTGCGAAATTGCACCTTGCTGTTCAGCACTTAAGCCTTCAACTGGCGACGCAAAGATAATTGTTAGCAAAATCATGCCGACAATCCACAAAATCAACCATTTGATTAGCTTGAAAGGGAATAAGATAAGTTTAGCGATAAAGCCCACTGTGTTTCCTCCCATCGTAGATTAGTGTCGGAATGCCTTTGGCGTGGATATCATGCTCAACGACGCTACGTACGCGGTCAACCGATATTGTCGATCGGGATCCGGCGGCGGCGAAATTCGGCCAACGTCGCAAGCACCTCCCCGGCAGTGTTGTATTTTTCGCGGCTCTGCCAATACCCCATCGCCCATCGGGGCATGACGGGAGCCTTGCCCGTCAGCTTGCGATAGCCTCCGATCACCTCGTCCATCGAGTCGCCGCAGATAAAATAATAGTCGATCTGCGACTGCATCTCGCCCCACCAGCGCAACTGCCGTCTGACGCTGTCGGGTTGCGGTGCGTAGGCCCTCAGACCGCAATAGGCCACGCCGCCGTTAGGTTCCCACTCGAGGCGGATCGGCACGCGACGGCCCCGTTCCAGAGCGACCGAGAATTTGTAACTGTTGGGGTTCCAGGCCGTGCGCCAACGGGTGTCGACCACCTTTTTCGAGTCGATCCAGAGGGTCTGGTAACCCGAATAGTAGAGCATGAAATCGAAAACACCGCTTTCAGAAGGTTCGATTTCGCCCTCGAAGGTCACGCGCGAGCCGTTGAAGCGGAAATCCTGCGGAAGGCCGACCACATGGTTCAGGTCCCCGCGGATCAGGTGTTCGAAGCCGATCTGCGGCTCCCGGCGAACCAGTTGCGAGCCGTCCGCCGCGGTGTAGGTTCCCGTCAAGGCCCCCGCGCAGCCCGACCGGTCGTAAAGCGTAAACAGCTCGTTCAGCGGGCTGTAATCCGACGGGTTGCCCCAGCGGCAGAGCGAATAGCTGTCCCACAAAATGCCGTAATGGTCCGACGAGACGACGAACGGAACCGACACCTTGGTATTATACTGAAACAGCGCCTCGTTTTTGCCTTTGTAGTTGAATTCGTCGGCCTGGTGCTGCCCCAGACCGTAGATCCCCTCGCAGTCGTTGAGCGAGACGAAGGACTGGCTGACGGTGTAGGCTCGCCTGCCCTCGACCTCGATCGGCGTGAAGGTCCGCCCGCCGGCACACTCCTGCAGGATCTTCTTGCCGTTCAGATCGCAGAAGGTCACCGCACCGTCACGCCGCGACACGCCGACCCGAAGCGCCGCCGTCCGAAGCGTCACCGTATCCCCGTCGGACTCGACGGTAAACGGCGTCGGCGCCCCCTCGCGCGGAAGCACCACCAGCGAAGCCTCCTTCGCAAACCGTTTTTCGGGCGTTGCCGACACGCGAATGATCTTGTCGCCCGCCACCTGAAGCCGGACTTTGGCCTTCGGCGTATCGACACAGACCCCGTCCGCCAACCGTTCGTAAGGGGCATCGGCGCAGCCCGTGGCCGACACGACTGCAAATATCATCGCCAATGCAGTCCTGAAGGCGGACTTAACCGCAGTCGCAACCCCCGGCGCAAATGCTGTCGACCGCGTGGCCGCAATCGAAGTCACCGCCGGAATCTTCGCCGGAATCCTCGCGGCGATCCCCGGAATCGCCTTCGGAATCATCCCCGAGACTGCTCCCTGAATTATTGTTTCCGGGATTATTTTCAAGAAAGACGTCGCACAAACCCTTTTCATGATCCTGTTTTCTTAACCCTGCGCGGGGCTGACACACGACTGCGCTCCTTGGGCCAATGATTTGGCCCAGCCGCGCGGCGAACCCGAAC
>CAZHMX010000175.1:0-2226 GCA_964533725.1 uncultured Alistipes sp.
CGTGGACTGAATTGCCACGTCTTCGAATGATGGTCGTAGGAAACCGTAGATGCAGATGTAGGAATAGCAGCCCACGCCTATGGCGTGAGAACCGCTTGTTTATCCTTGCATCTGTTGAAAATTTCCTACGTTTTCATTCGCAAGATAAGCAAAACGCTTCTTATTGTAAGTATGTCTTTGCCATTCTGAAGAATGACGTTACAAATATACGGTTTTTCGGGAAAAACAACACTGTTTTGCAAAAAATATTTCGTATTTCTTTGTTATGGGTGGGAATATATTATAGGTGCGGACTGCAAATCGTGCGTGACGACGTTTTTTGATGGGGTAAAAGGTGTTTTTTCAATGAAAAAAAGTAACTTTGCAGGCAAAATGACTACTACGATGAAAACCGACTTTCTGGTTATCGGGTCCGGAGCCGCCGGAATGAGCTTCGCACTCAAGGCCGCACGTTACGGTCATGTTACGCTCGTCACCAAAGGCGAAATGGTCGAAGCCAATACCAATTACGCACAGGGCGGAATCTGTTCGGTCACCTATGCCCCCGACACTTTCGAAAAACATATTCACGATACGCTCGTCTGCGGCGCCGGCAAGTGTCGCGAAGATGCCGTCGAGTTAGTCGTACGCCGGGCTCCCGAACTGATTCAGGATCTTATCGCCTGGGGAACCCGTTTCGACAAGACACCCGACGGCCGTTTCGAGCTGAACCGTGAGGGCGGGCACTCCGAGCACCGCATCCTTCATCACGAGGATCTCACCGGTGCCGAGATCGAGCGGGCGCTCATCGAGGCCGTGCGCCGCGACGGCAACATCACCGTCCTCGAGCACCACTTTGCCGTCGACCTTCTGACGCAGCACCATCTGGGCGAGTTCGTCACCCGGCACACGCGCGGTCTGACCTGTTTCGGCGCCTACGTTCTCGACCTCGAGACCCACGAAGTGAAGACCATGCTGGCCCGCTTTACCATCGTGGCCGCCGGCGGTTGCGGCAACATTTACAGCACCACGACCAATCCCGTCGTGGCGACCGGCGACGGTATCGCCATGTGTCACCGCGCCAAGGCCATCACCGAGAACATGCAGTTCATCCAGTTCCACCCCACGTCGCTCTACAATCCCGGCGAGCGTCCGTCGTTCCTCATCACCGAGGCCATGCGCGGGTTCGGGGCGATCCTCCGACTGCAGAACGGCGAGGAGTTTATGGACAAGTACCATCCCATGAAGTCCCTCGCGCCCCGCGACGTCGTGGCACGCGCCATCGACCACGAGATGAAGATCCACGGCTGGGATTACGTCTATCTCGACGTCACCCACAAAGACCCCGACTCCATCCGCAGCCACTTCCCCAACATCTACGAGAAGTGCCGTACCATCGGCATCGACATCACCAAAGACTGGATCCCCGTAACCCCCGCAGCCCACTACTGTTGCGGCGGCGTGCGCGTGGATCTCAACGGCGAAACCTCCATCCGCAACCTCTACGCTCTCGGTGAGAGCTCCTGCACCGGCCTGCACGGTGCCAACCGTCTGGCATCCAACTCCCTGATCGAAGCGGTGGTCTACGGCGACCAGGCCGCACGTCACGCCACCTCGCGGCTCGCAAAAGTCGACTTCCAGGACGGCATCCCCGACTGGGACTTCGAAGGCACCCAGCACACCGAGGAGATGCTCCTGATCATCCAGCAAAAGCGCGAAATGCAGCAGATCATGTCCAACTACGTCGGCATCATTCGCTCCAACCTCTCCCTCAAACGCGCCATGCGACGACTCGAACTCATCTGGCAGGAAACCGAAGAACTCTACATGAAAACCAAACCCAACCGCGAACTCTGCGAACTCCGCAACATGATCGCCGTGGCCTACCTCGTAATCAAACAGGGCCGCGAAATGAAAGAGTCCGTCGGCTGCCACTACAACAGCGACTATCCGTCCAACTCTTGAAGTGGGGGTGGCGGGAATGGGTCCTGACAACGTGAACTGCACACGACTGTCCTCTTTGGGCCCGTGGTCGGGCCCAGCCGGACGGGCAAACCCGAACAATATGGGTTCGACGACGTGAATATCTATGCACCTTGAATTGGGAGGGGGTCTTGTCCGGGAAAATCCCGGGCAAGACCCCCTCCCAATTCAAGGTGGGTAAACATCAACGCTGTCAAACTCCTTATTGTTCGGGTTCGCCCGCGCGGCTGGGCCAAATCATTGGCCCAAGGAGCGCAGTCGCGT
>CAZHMX010000176.1:0-2176 GCA_964533725.1 uncultured Alistipes sp.
CGCACTTCTTCCCGTCGATCGTAATGGGTTCGCACATCAGCGCCGCCCCCAACCACCAGACCTCCCGTACGATCCCGATAAAATACCGCATCGACGTGGCCATGAGCGGCCGCCTCGGCATGGAGATCCAGCCCCAGAACATGACCGACGACGAAAAGGACCTCTGCCGCAAGGCGATCGCCCAGTACAAGACGGTGCGCGAGGTCATCCAGCTGGGCGACCTCTACCGCCTGCTCTCCCCCTACGACAGACAGGGCGCCGCATCGTTGATGTACGTGACCGGGAACAAGGACGAAGCCGTCTACTTCTGGTGGAAGACCGAATCGTTCCGCAACCAGCAGCTGCCGCGCATCCCGATGGCCGGCCTAGACCCCGACAAACGCTACAAGGTGACCGAACTGAACCGCATCGACCGGTCTCCGTTGCGCTACGAAGGCAAAATCTTCACCGGCCGCTACCTGATGGCCAACGGTCTCGAAATGCCCGCCGACCACAACGTCGGCTCGTCCCGCAGCGAATACGCCAGCCGCGTGCTGCACATTGAGGCCGTCAAATAGTCTCCCCGCAACCGCCCACAAGAAGCGAGAGAGCCGGAAAATCGGTTCTCTCGCTTCTTTGTCTTGATACGACTGTCCTCCTTGGGCCAATGGTTTGGCCCAGCCGGACGGGCGAACCCGAACAATATAGGTTCGACGACGTGAGCCGACAACGGGGCTGACGCACGACTGCGCTCCTTGGGCCAATGATTTGGCCCAGCCGCGCGGGCGAACCCGAACAATAAGGGTTTGACAACGTGAATCGACAACGGGGCTGACGGACGCCGTGCCCGAAAAGGGCGGTGCCGGCCGGAGGCCTGCACCGCGACCGTGTGTGCGCATTTCCCGATCGGAAGCTTGCTTACGAGCGGGCAATGCGCGCACACGGTCGTAGCGTGGGCTTGAAAAGTCCACGCTACGACCGTGTTCCTTCGAAAGCCCCACCCTAACATGGACCGGGGAGCGCTCGCGCGGCAAGGGGCGGGGTCCCATCCCGCCCCGACGAGCGCAGTCGCATCAAGACAAACCGCCCGGCAAGCGCAGTCGTATCAAGACAAACCGCCCCGGCAAGCGCATGTGGTATCAAGACAAAACCGCCCGAGTGAAAATCACCCGGGCGGAACACATTATCGGCACAAGGCCGAGGAATTAGAACTCACGCTTCGACAGACGGACATAGCCGTTGTAGCGCCACTTGGCATTCTCCTCGGCGGCCTTGAAGAGTTCGTCGGCTTCGGTGGGGAAGGCCTTCTTGAGCGACGTGTAGCGAACCTCGCGCATGAGGAAGTCCTGGAACTTCGTCCAGTCGGGCTCCTTCGAATCCAGTACGAAGGGATTCTTGCCCTGCTCCTCGAGCATGGGGTTGTAGTGCCACAGATGCCAGTAACCGCAAGCCACGGCCTCTTTGCCGATGGTCTGCGTGCGGGTCATGCCGCCCTTGATACCGTGGTTGATACAGGGTGCGTATGCGATCACGAGCGACGGGCCGTTGTAAGCCTCGGCCTCCTTAAGGACGTTCAGCAACTGTGCCTGCGATGCGCCGATCGAAACCTGGGCGACATATACATAACCGTAAGTCATGGCGATGGCACCCAGATCCTTCTTGCGGATGCGCTTGCCGGCCGATGCGAACTTGGCCACAGCACCCACGGGAGTAGCCTTCGACGACTGACCGCCGGTGTTGGAGTAAACCTCGGTGTCGATCACCAGGATGTTGACATCCATACCCGACGCCAGCACGTGGTCTACACCGCCGAAGCCGATATCGTAGCCCCAGCCGTCACCACCGATGATCCACTGCGACTTCTTCACTAACCAGTCCTTCATCTCGAGGATCTTCTTGCAGCTCTCGCAGCCGCAAGCCTCGAGCAGAGGCAGCAGGCGGGCGGTCACCTCGGCCGACTTCGACGACGAAGCGCGGGCGGCGATCCACTCCTGCATGGTGGCCTTCAGCTCGTCCGAGCAGCAGTCGCACTCGGCAATGGCGGTCTCCATGTACTTCTGTACGCGGTCGCGCAGCTTCTCGATACCCACGTGCATACCCAGACCGAACTCGGCGTTGTCCTCGAAGAGCGAGTTGGCCCATGCGGGACCCTGACCCTTGGCGTTGGTGCAGTAGGGCGTCGAGGGGGCCGAACCCG
>CAZHMX010000177.1:0-2162 GCA_964533725.1 uncultured Alistipes sp.
TGCAAACGCCCGCCCCCAGGGCAGAAAAACATACAGGCACACCCGCAAGAAAACACATGGACCGGGGAGCGCCGCGCGGCAAGGGGCGGGGTCCTATCCCGCCCCGACGAGCGCAGTCGTATCAAACCTTTCCCGCTTTGGCGATAACCTGTTGCAGATAATTCTCCCCGGCGAAGGTCAGAAAACGATATTCGGGCGTGTGATTTTTGGGAGCTACGAGGTCGAAATGTTGTAAAAGATCCTGCGTGTGACGCGCTACGGCGGGGGCGGGATCGATTATGGTTACGGGATTCGGCCGGGGCTGTGCCGTACCCGGGCCGACCTTGGAGGTGAACGGCGCGGGATGCGCGGCGAAGTAATCCCGGATCACCTTTTCGATCGCGGGACGAAGAAAGGGATAATGCGTGCAACCCAAAACCAGCTGATCGACACCGCGGGCCAGCAGGGGGGTGATCACGTCGCGGACGGCGGCTTCGGCCTCGGGACGCTCCTCAAGGTTTTGCTCCACCAACTCCACGAAACCGCGACCTTCGGCGGGCAGGATCTCGATATGCGCGCTGTAACGCTCGGAGGTCTTGCGGAAGAGGTCGCCCTGCAGACTGCCGCGAGTGGCCAGTACGGCGACTACGCCGCTCTCGGTGTGGAGACAGGCGGGCTTTACGGCGGGTTCCATGCCGACGATGGGGATGTGGGGGTATTGCTCGCGCAGGTAGTCGATGGCGGCGGCGGTGGCGGTGTTGCAGGCCACGACGATCAACTTGCAACCCTCGTCGACGAGTCTCTGTACGGCGGCGCGAGCCAGCGAACGGATCTCTTCGCGGGGACGGCCGCCGTAGGGACAGTTGGCGCCGTCGGCTAAATAGACGAGCGATTCGCGGGGCAGCTGCCGGCGTAGCTCGCGCCAGACGCTCAAGCCGCCGAGCCCCGAATCGTAGACGCCGACGGGAGCGGTGTTGCGGCGGGCGATCGCGTCGGCTATCCGGTCGACAATCTGTTCGTCGGTGTAGCGGTCGGCGTCGATAATGAGCTGTGCCTGTGCGTATACGGCCTCGTGCCCGGCCATGTCGCGGCGCATGAACTCGACGAGTTGCGCGTCGTCCAGACCGCGTAAACGGGGACGTTTGGCGCGGCCGTAGGGCGTCAGTCGCGAGGCGATATTCTCGGCCGAACGACGCAGATAGACGGTGATACCGGCCCGGTTGAGCCGCTGCATGTTGTCGCCGTGACAAGGGAGCCCGCCGCCTGTCGAGATGAAACACGGCTCATCGAACGAGGTGATGCGCTCGACCATGGCGCGCTCGATCTCGCGGAAGCGGGCCTCACCCTCGTAACGGAAGATGTCGGCGATCGCGGCCCCCTCCTGCTCCTCGATCAGGGTGTCCGTGTCGTAGAAACGGGCGTGGAAACGGCGCGACAGCTTGCGGCCGATCGTCGTCTTGCCCGAACCCATGTAGCCGACCAGAAAGAGTATCATACCGTCTTTAGAAGAGGTTCAGTTGTTCTTCGTTGCCTGCGCCCTCGTATCCTCCGTCGTTCCCGTTGTCCGGATCCGTGCCGTCGGGTGCGGCGGGAGCCGGGATCTCCTCCGCCTCGGGATCCTCCCCGGGGATTTCGGGCTCCTCCTCCGGTTCGGGAAGGAGGAAGGTCAGCGTGTCGACTTCGTAGTTGGTCAGCCGCTTGCCTTTGGCCCGGTGGCTCTTCACGCCGACGAAGGTGTCGACATCCAGTTCGTCGTCGGGACGTCCGGCGTTGGCTCCCTTGTAGCTGATGCGGAGACGGGCGCCCGGGACGTCGCAGATGGTCATGAAGTCGCACTCTTCGTCCAGGAAGGGTTGCATCCGCTCGGTGGCCTCGGCCGTGAAGCGTTTCATGTAGCAGTAGTTCTGCGAGCGGTCGAAGTAGCAGAGGCTGTAGACGCGCGCGGAGTCGAACTTCTCGACCAGAATGGTCTCGTCGGGGAAGTGCTGCCCCAGGTCGTAACCGGCGATGTAGTATTCGTTTTTCGAGGTCCAGACGATCAGCCGGTCGTTGCCCTTGAATTCGCCCAGCGGGCGGCCGCGGCTGTCGACGTTCAGGCGGCGCACATCCTCGTCGTACCACAGCATCTGACTCCCCAGAGTCGAGGTTCCGCGCTCCTTGAGGACGATTTTGTGGATTCCGTA
>CAZHMX010000178.1:0-2150 GCA_964533725.1 uncultured Alistipes sp.
CGCGCAACTGGGCCGTCTGGCTGCACGAATATCTGGACGAATTCCCGGGCAAGGAGGATGTCCTGCGTTACGTGCTTTGCGCCAACGCCCCCGAGACCAAGGACAACGACTTCACGTGGACTGATTTTCAGGCCCGCAACAACAACGAGCTGGTGGCCGTGCTGGGCAACTTCGTCAACCGCGCCTTGGTGCTGACGCAGAAATATTACGGCGGCGAGGTGCCGGCCGTGGCGGGCATACCTGAAAACTACGACCTCGAGACCATCGCCGAACTGGCGGGAATCAAGGCCTCGCTCGAGCAGAATATCGAAAACTACCGCTTCCGCGAGGCGCTCAAGGAGGCGATGAACTTCGCCCGCATCGGCAACAAATATCTGGCCGACACCGAGCCGTGGAAGGTGGTCAAGACCGACCCCGAACGCGTGAAGACCATCCTCAACATCGCGTTGCAGATCACGGCCGATATCGCCGTGGCCATCGAGCCTTTCATGCCCTTCACGGCCGAAAAGATCTGGCGGATGCTCGACCTCGAGCCCGTCGGCTGGGAGCGTCTGGGGGCCATGGATCTGGTGCCCGCAGGCCACAAGATCGGCCGTCCGGAACTGCTGTTCGAGAAGATCGAGGATTCGGTGATCGAGGCCCAGCTGGAGAAGTTGCGCCAGACCGAAGCCGCCAATGCCGCAGCCGAAGCCGCCCAGCATATCGAGCCTCAGAAAGAGGAGGTTACGTTCGACGACTTCCAGCGGATGGATATCCGCGTGGCGACGATCCTGACGGCGGAGAAGGTGGCCAAGGCCAAGCGTCTGCTGCGCCTTCAGATCGACACGGGCGTCGACAAGCGCGAAATCGTGTCGGGCATCGCCGAACATTTCACCCCCGAAGAGTTAGTGGGCCGTCAGGTGCTGGTGCTCCTGAACCTCCAGCCCCGCGAGGTGAAGGGGATCCGCTCCAGCGGTATGATCCTGATGGCCGAGGATCCCACAGGCAAGTTAGTGCTGCTGCAGCCCGGCGACGCGGTGGCCGCAGGTTCTATTGTCGGATAAAGAAACAAGAAATAAAAACTGTAAACGATGGAAAATATGGATTGGGGTGCACTCGGATTCGATTACACCAAAACGGACGTCAATGCCCGCTATAGTTACACCAACGGCGCGTGGAGCGAAATGCAGCTCACGAGCGAAGAGACCTTCCCGTGCCACATGTCGGCCCTGTGCCTGCACTACGGCATCGAGCTGTTCGAGGGACTGAAGGCCTTCCGCGGGGCCGACGGCAAAATCCGCCTCTTCCGCGTACGCGACAACGCCCGGCGTTTGATCAGCTCGGCCGAACGGCTCTGTCTGCCGCTGCCGACCGAACAGATGATCGTCGACGCCTGCATCGAGGTGGTGCGCCAAAACGCCCGCTTCATCCCCCCCTACGGCACGGGCGCCTCGTTCTATCTCCGCCCCGTGATGTTCGGCACGACCGTCGGCTTGGGCGTCCGGGCCGCCAAAGACGCCCTCTTAATTGTCTTCGGCTCGCCCGTAGGCCCCTACTTTAAGGAGGGCATGAAACCGATCCGCACGGCCATCGACCGCGAACAGGACCGTTCGGCCGCCCGCGGTACGGGTGACGTCAAGGTCGGCGGCAACTACGCCTCGTCGCTCTATTCGGGCACCAACGCCCACGCACTGGGTTATTCGAGCGTGCTCTACCTCGACGCCGCCACCCACACCTACATCGACGAGTTCGGCGCCGCCAACTTCTTCGGCATCAAGGGCAACCGGTACATCACTCCCGCCTCGCCCTCCATCCTGCCGTCGATCACCAACCGCAGCCTGCGTCAGATCGCCGAGGACCTGGGGATGGTTGTCGAGGAGCGCCCCGTGCCCCTCGAGGAGTTAGAGACCTTCGAAGAGGTAGGCGCCTGCGGCACCGCCGCCGTCATCTCGCCCGTAGGCGAAGCCTACGACATGCAGGAGAATAAAACCTACCGCTTCGGCTCGATGACCGAAGTAGGCCCGTGGTCGAAACGACTCTACGACCACCTGCAGGACATCCAGTACGGCCGCGCCGAGGATGCGCACGGCTGGTGCACTATCGTCGACGTGGATTGACACGACTGCGCTCCTTGGGCCAATGGTTTGGCCCAGCCGCGCGGGCGAACCCGA
>CAZHMX010000179.1:0-2110 GCA_964533725.1 uncultured Alistipes sp.
AGCCGCTCGGCGTTGAACCACCGCATGAACCGCTTCTGCAGCCACGACAGCGACTCCCAGTCGGGCCGCGACCCATCGGGAAAACGGAACTCGCCGAACAGACTCTCGAAATAGGGCCGGTCGTAATAGGCGATATTCCAGAATACGGCCTGGAAGTTGCGCGCACCCGTCGGCTGGTTGATCGAGTAGACGATCTGTTCGAAACAGTCGGTGATCACCTTGTCGATCGTGCGGCGGCGTTTCGAGAGGTCGACCACCTCGTCGGCCCGGCGGTAATAGTCGTAGCCGTACTCCTGATCCAGAAAATAGTTCATGTACATCAGAAACTCGGGCGTGGCGCAGGCCCCCGACAACATCGACGAGACGATGAACACCATGTTGACGAAGCCGCCGCAGAAGGATTTCAGGTTGGTGGGCCGCGACGAGTTGCCGCCGATCGAACGGGTGCCGCCGATGAGCCACGGATACATCGTGATCGAGGCGCAATAGTTGGCCAGCGAGGTCTCGTCGTTCTTGTAAATGAAGTGGTTGTTCAGCAGATAGAGGTAACGGTCCGACAGCTCCTTGCCGTACATCGACTTCAGCCGGTCGGTCAGCAGCCGGCGATTCAGCCGGATGAAGTTTTTCTTCGGCAGCTCGCCGATCAGGGTGGCGATATTCTTGTTTTCGACGTTGGCGTTGGCGTCGTACTTGCTGCCGGTCGCGGGGTTGCCCGCCTCGCAGTAGTCGATCAGAAACTGCAGGTGGTCACGCGTAGCCCGATCCTCGATATGACGCTGACGGTAAAGCATATAGGACTTGGCCACGGCATAATACCGCTCGGCCATCAGGGCCGCCTCCACCTGGTTCTGAATCTCCTCGACCGCCATTCCGTCCGAAACGTGCACCCGCCCCAGAATCGAGGTCAACGCTTCGTCGGAGGCGAAACCGCCCACCGACAAAAAGGCCTTCTGAACGGCTTGCCGGATCTTGTCGATCGAGAACCGCTCGCGCTTGCCGTCGCGCTTGGTAATAAAGATTTCCGTATTCATCGCATAAAAAATTTAGTCGTCGCCAACGATCGGCGCTGCGGTTTTGAGATACGGCGACGGGAATGCGACGCTCCGCCCGACGGGAGGGGATGCCGGCCGACCGCAACTCTATCACCCGAGAGCGCAAGATCTTCGGTCATTCGGCAGGTCTTCTGACTCGTTCCCGGGCGACAGGCCTTCCCGCCCCGACGGGGCAGTGACCGCATTGTTGCCACCCTGAAATATATGGAACTTACAGCTGCGGGGACAGTTCTTGCCTTTCACAAGATTCCCTCTTCATTGCGCGACGGCCCGCCGCCGCACAACCTCGTTCCCGCCCCAGGACGGGAAACCGACTGACACCGCAAAGATAAGCCGGCAAAAACGGCCGGCGCAAGAAAAACGGGCAAATTTATCGACGGTTTATAAACATTTGTCCGCCCGCCGCCGGGTCCTGTCCCCAACCCGCGAAAAATTATTGAATCCATGCGTAAAAAAGCACAGGAAAAGCGCGGTTTTTCCGCGAAAAAATCGTACCTTTGCCGAGCCTTTCGCGCATAGAGAGGCGAAACAACTAATAATTAACACTTTAACGAGCGATTGTATCGCAAAACTTTCCGCAATGGAAGAAATCAAACAAAACGTATCGAACGAGAATTTCGACTGGAATGCGTTCGAGAATGATCTGGGCGTCTACGACCAGCCCAAAGAGCAGATCACCGAGGAGTACAACAAAACCCTCTCCAAAGTCGCCGTCGGCGAAGTGGTCGAAGGTACCGTGCTCAACATCGGCAAGCGCGAGGTAGTCGTCAACATCGGCTACAAGAGCGAGGGTATCATCCCCGTATCGGAGTTCCGTTACAACCCCGACCTGCAGGTGGGTGAGAAAGTAGAGGTCTATGTCGAGTCGGCCGAGGACAAGAACGGTCAGCTGGCCCTCTCCCACAAGAAGGCCCGTCAGCTCAAGAGCTGGGACCGCGTCAATGAGGCTCTCGAAAACGACGAGATCATCAAGGGTTACATCAAGTGCCGCACCAAGGGCGGTATGATCGTGGACGTATTCGGAATCGAGGCCTTCCTCCCCGGTTCGCAGATCGACG
>CAZHMX010000180.1:0-2010 GCA_964533725.1 uncultured Alistipes sp.
GCCCGCGCGGCTGGGCCAAACCATTGGCCCAAGGAGCGCAGTCGTATCAAGACGCGGAGGACGGAGACCCGGTGTTCACAGGACAAACTCCAGGGAGCGGAAGGGGTGTGCGGTTTGGGTGTTGTCGGGGTGGGTGAGGAGGAGGTGGCCGGTGGGGGCGGCGCCGTGGATGGTGGCGATGAAATCGTGGCCGTCGGGGGTTCGGAAATGCTGGGGGCGGCCGAGGTGCCAGAGGGAGGCGACGTATTGGGCGTGGAGGGTGTCGGCGGCGCCGGCGGCCAGGAGGTCATACCTTTTTAATATAGCGGTGCGGATATGTTCGGCGAGTTCGTCCGGGGGGAAGGTGCGGCCGGTTTCCAGCCGGAGGGAGGTGGGGTTGGGGAGTACGGGGTCGAAACGGGTCTGGTTGACGTTGACGCCTATGCCGACGACGGTGCGGCGGAGCATGGGGCCTGCGAGGGCGTGTTCGATCAGGATCCCGACGATTTTGCGGTCGCCGACGTAGATGTCGTTGGTCCACTTGATGCGGGGCTGCAGGCCGAGGGGTGCCAGGGCGTCGGTCAGTCCGAGGGCGACGGCTTCGAGGAGCGAGAACTGACGGGAGGCGGGGAGGAAGCGGGGGGTGAGGACCAGCGAGCAGAGGAGGTTCTGACCTGCGGGGCTGTGCCAGAGGTGGCCGCGCTGGCCGCGACCGGCGGTCTGTTCGTCGGCGAGGATCATGTCGCCGTGCTGATATTTAGGGTTTTGCGCCTCGTCGTTCGTGGAGGTCAGGCAGGGGAAACGGTAAATCATGGCGGTTGCGGTTTCGGACTTCAAAAGTAGTAAAAATTTGCGGATTCGCCCGCGTGCGGGCCCCGCAAAATTCGCCGGCGGAGCGATCACGAAAAATTATTGTTATTTTTTTAACATCACGCCGTTATTTTCACATTTTTTACTATCTTTGCAGCAGATAAAGAAGGCTCGCGCGCGAGGCGGGCCGGAAAGAGAGCACAGAGAGCAAAATCCCTCCGCCGTTTTGCGGAAAAAGCAGGAAATTTGCGGAGGGGAGGGACAGAAGCGGGTCCGCGGTTCTTGGCTGGAGTCAATGGGTTGCGGGCGGAACAAACAGAAAAGCTGAGAAGTTTAACAATAAAAAAATTAATTATGAACAAACTGGATTTGAGAAAGTACGGCATCACGGGTGCGACCGAAGTGATCTACAACCCCTCGTACGACGAACTCTACCGCGAGGAGACCAAAAAGGGTCTGCGCGGCTTCGAGAAGGGTCAGAAGACCGAAATGGGCGCCGTGAACGTCATGACCGGCGTCTACACCGGCCGCTCGCCCAAGGACAAGTTCTTCGTGATGGACGACACCACCCGCGACACCATCTGGTGGACCTCCGACGAATACAAGAACGACAACAAACCCGTCACCAAAGCCGCCTGGAAAGAGCTCAAGAAGATCGCCTCCAAGGAGCTGTCGGGCAAAAAACTCTACGTCGTCGACACCTTCTGCGGCGCCAACGAGAACAGCCGTCTGAAGATCCGCTTCATCATGGAGGTGGCCTGGCAGGCTCACTTCGTCAAGAACATGTTCATCCGCCCGACCGACGCCGAACTGGAGGAGTACGGCGAGCCCGATTTCGTGGTGCTCAACGCCTCGAAAGCCAAGGTCAAGAACTACAAGAAGCTGGGTCTCAACTCCGAGACGGCCGTGGTCTTCAACCTCACCGAGAAGATGCAGGTCATCATCAACACGTGGTACGGCGGTGAGATGAAGAAGGGTATGTTCTCCTACATGAACTACCTCCTCCCGCTCAAGGGCATGGCTTCGATGCACTGCTCGGCCAACACCAACGAAAAGGGCGAAACCGCCATCTTCTTCGGCCTCTCGGGCACCGGCAAGACCACCCTCTCGACCGACCCCAAACGTCAGCTCATCGGTGACGACGAGCACGGCTGGGACGACGACGGCGTCTTCAACTTCGAGGGCGGCTGCTACGCCAAGGTCATCAACCTCTCCAAGGAG
>CAZHMX010000181.1:0-1939 GCA_964533725.1 uncultured Alistipes sp.
TCGCCCGTCCGGCTGGGCCCGACCACGGGCCCAAGGAGGACAGTCGTATCAAGACACGACTACGCTCATCGGTCCGGTTAATATTTACCTTTCCACAGGGTTTTGATCCGGTCGGCGATTTTTTGTTCGGAGGCATTCTGCAAATCGGGCTCGTAGAAGCGCGTACCCGAAAGACCCTCGGGCAGGAACTCCTGATCGGCAAAATGGCCCTCGAAATCGTGGGCGTATTTGTAATCCTTGCCATACCCCGCCTCCGACATCAGCTTCGTCGGGGCATTGCGCAGGTGCAACGGCACGGGGCGGTTCGTCGTGTCGCGGTTGACCTGCTGCAAAGCCCGCCCGATCGCCATATAGGCCGAATTGCTCTTGGGCGAGGTGGCCAAATAGATCGTCGCCTCGGCCAGCGGAATCCGCGCCTCGGGCATCCCGATCTTGTGCACCGTGTCGAAACAGGCATTGGCCAGCAACAGCGCATTCGGATTGGCCAGACCGATATCCTCGGCCGCCAGAATCACCAGACGACGGGCGATAAAACGGGGCTCCTCGCCGCCGGCCAACATCCGGGCCAGCCAATAGATCGCACCGTTGGGATCGCTGCCGCGCACCGACTTGATGAAAGCCGAGATGACGTCGTAATGCTGCTCGCCGTTCTTGTCGTAGAGCGCGATATTCTGTTGCAGGCAGTCGGTGACGGACCGGTCGGTGATCTCTAAGTCGCCGTCCGAAGCTCCCGTCACGATGTCGATGATATTCAACAGTTTGCGCGCATCACCGCCGGCGAAGGTCAACAATGCTTCATCCTCCTTGACCGTGATCTTGCGCTCGCGCAACCCGGCATCCTCCTCCAGGGCCCGGTGCAGCAGGCGGCGCAGATCCGCATCCTCGAGCGCCTTCAGGATATAGACCTGGCAGCGGCTCAACAGCGGCGAGATGACCTCGAACGAGGGGTTTTCGGTCGTGGCGCCGATCAGCACGAATACACCCTGCTCGACAGCGCCCAGCAACGAATCCTGCTGCGACTTGTTGAAACGGTGGATCTCGTCGATAAAGAGGAAGGGCGGTTTGGAATTGAAGAACTGCTGCCGTTTGGCCGATTCGATCACCTCGCGCACATCCTTCACCCCCGACGTCACGGCCGAGAGGGTGAAAAAAGGACGCTCGAGGGCCTTGGCGACGATTCTTGCCAGCGTGGTTTTGCCCACACCCGGAGGGCCCCACAGGATAAACGAGGGGACGTTTCCCGTCTCGAGGAACTTGCGGAACACACCGTTTTCGCCGACCAGGTGCTGTTGTCCGATATACTGGTCGAGGTTTTGGGGTCGGAGCCGTTCGGCTAAAGGGATATTGGGCATATCGCGCGGTATTAAATCGAGACAAAGTTACCACTTTTTCACAAAACGGCAATACACATGCAGGAATAGACGAAGAATTTGCATTTGAAGAGCACGTCTGCCGATTATTTGGAAAAAATCCACTATCTTTGCAACCGCAACAAAGAGAAGAACGTATGAGTTTAGTAGCTATAGTGGGACGCCCCAACGTGGGCAAATCGACCCTTTTCAACCGACTGGTCGGCCAGCGCAAGGCCATCGTCGACGCCACCGCAGGCACCACCCGCGACCGCCATTACGGCAAAACCGACTGGAACGGACGCGAATTCTCCATCATCGACACGGGCGGCTATGCCGTCAACACGGACGACATCTTCGAGGACGAGATCCGCCGCCAGGTGTTGCTGGCCATCGAGGAGGCCGACCTGATCCTCTTTATGGTGGAGGTGGCCACGGGCATCACGGACCTCGACCAGATGATGGCCGGCGTGTTGCGCCGCACCAACAAACCCGTGCTGCTGGTCTGCAACAAGGTCGACAACTACGACCTCATCTACTCGTCGAACGAATTCTACAGCCTCGGTCTGGGCGACCCGTGGTGCATCTCG
>CAZHMX010000182.1:0-1917 GCA_964533725.1 uncultured Alistipes sp.
CGGTTCTTCACTGTCGAAAAGCTGATTCTTTGTTGTGTTTTAGCTGTGGACATCGGTAAAATCCAAATTAGATTTGAAGTTGTGATCGGGCGACACGACACCCGAAGACAAGCGATTCGTTTTTTCCGGCAGGAGAGCGTCCCCTATCCTGCCGATGCCCCCGTACGCAGGCGCCTGCCATACGCGCCCCGGGAGCATCTGTTCCAAAGAACGGACAACAGGCAGAACGGCTGTCTGCGAAAGGTCGCGGCGCTTCCGAACCGAGGGCTCCGATCCGACCGTTATTTCCCGCGGCCGCAGGCCCGTATTCAGATCGGGGCCACCCCCAGCCCCCGCTTCGGCGGGGGTTTCTGTCGGAAATCCGAAAGAACCGGGCATCCGGCCCCTCCGCACATCCGTCAATCCTCGCAGCCGTTATCCGGCACTTCCGATCTTTAGACCAAGAAAAGGCATAGAGCCTACACACCGGTAAGCCCTATACCTGATCTGTCAGCGGAGTCCGAGCAACCCGCCACGAGCGGCGCTCGACCCCGGCACCGGACTCTTACTTGAGCTCGACTTCGGCACCTGCCTCCTCCAACTGGGCCTTGATCTGCTCGGCCTCTTCCTTGGAAACACCCTCCTTGACGGCCTTGGGAGCACCGTCTACGAGAGCCTTGGCATCGCCCAACGAAAGACCTGCGAGGTCTTTCACGACCTTGATCACCTGGAGCTTGGCCTGACCGCCGCTCTTCAGGATCACGTCGAACGACGACTTCTCGGCAGCAGCGGCTTCACCGGCGCCGGCAGCGGGAGCTGCAACGGCAACAGCGGCAGCAGCCGGCTCAATGCCATACTCCTCCTTGAGGATCTGTGCGAGTTCGTTTACCTCGGTAACCTTCAGGTTTACCAGTTCTTCAGCAAGTTTCTTTACGTCTGCCATAGTTGTAAGCGTATTAAATTTTGTTTTTTCGGTTTGATTAGTTGTTTCGCGATTCGAGCGTCTTCACGATGCCCGCAATCTTTTGGCCTGCAGCACCCTGCAGGGCCGAAATAACATTCTTCGCAGGAGACTGCAGCAGCGCGATGATGTCGCCGATGAGTTCTTCCTTCGACTTGATGTTGCAGAGAGCGTCGATCTGGTTGTCGCCGACGTAGACGCACCCTTCGGCATAGGCTGCCTTCAGCACGGGTTTGTCCGACTCCTTGCGGAACTCCTTGATCAGGGTCGCAGGGGTCTTGGCTACGTTGGTGAACATGATCGAGGTCGGACCCTCCAGTACTTTTACCAGTTCAGCATCGGCCTTCTCCACCTTCTCCAGGGCTTTCGTCAGCAGGGTGTTCTTCACCACGACCAACTTGACCTCCTTCTCGAAGCACTTGCGACGCAGCGAAGCGGTCTGCTCGGCGTTCAGGGCCTCGATATCGGTGATGTAGAAGTGAGGATAGGTCCGGAGCTGCTCGGCGAGGTTGTCAATCACAACCAGTTTTTCTTCCTTAGTCATCTCTTCTGTCCTCCTTCTTATTTGGTTTCAACTGATTTGGAATCGATCTGCAGACCGGGGCTCATCGTGGTCGAGAGGTAGATACTCTTCACGTAGGAACCTTTCGCAGCCGCAGGCTTCAACTTCATGATCATGCCCAGCACCTCTTTCGCGTTGTCCGCGATCTGCTCGGCCGAGAACGAAATCTTGCCTACCGAAGTGTGGATGATACCGAACTTGTCGACCTTGAAGTCGATCTTGCCCGATTTCACCTCCTTGACAGCCTTGCCGACCTCCATCGTTACCGTACCGGTCTTGGGGTTCGGCATCAGGCCGCGGGGACCGAGAATACGGCCCAGCGCACCGACCTTGCCCATGACGTTGGGGGTGCAGATGATGACGTCGACATCCGTCCAGCCGGACTTGATCTTGTCGACATACTCGTCCAAACCCA
>CAZHMX010000183.1:0-1911 GCA_964533725.1 uncultured Alistipes sp.
TCGAGTCGCTCGTCAAGAACTATCCCTCGATTCGGCGCGCCCGCTTCTGGATGACTTTCGGTCAGGAATACCTCACGCACCTGCGCGTGATCCAGAACATCGGCATGGCACGCATCGACCCGATTATCTACAACGGCGTCGAAATCGTCCCCATCCAGTTCCTCAAGGCCGTGTTGCCCGATCCTAAGTCGCTCGGCGCCAACTACCACGGCCAGACCTCCATCGGCTGCCGCATCCGCGGTGTCAAGGAGGGTAAGGAGCGTACGTATTATATCTACAACAACTGCGACCACGAGGCCGCTTACCGCGAAACCGGCACGCAGGCCGTCAGCTTCACCACGGGCGTTCCCGCCGCGTTGGGTGCTTCGATGTGGGCCAAGGGGCTGTGGCGCGGTGCCGGCGTCTTCAACGTCGAAGAGTTCGATCCCGATCCGTTCCTCGCCGAGCTGGGTCCCCAGGGACTGCCGTGGCACGAGCTGTTCGACGTCGACATCGAGGTCTGAGACTCCGACCGACAGCATGGAGCGGCCTGCGGAATTTTCCGCAGGCCGTTTTTGCATCGAATCTTCTCTTCGGGCTATCTTTGCGACGAAGCATCTTCCGACCCGGAGTGGCGGCGGTCAGGGCCGTCGCCAGTGCGGTCGCAGATTCAGCAATCCACGGCCTTTTTCGTGAAAAGAGAGTCGTTGTACATCCTCAGTCTGCCATGGAGCCGCCCTCGCGGACCTCTTCGCGGCATTCATCCGAGCGATTGCGCTAAGGCATGCTACGGGCTTCCGCAACAACGCGACGGGAGCCTTGACGAACGTCGGCATGCACATCGGCTACTGGTCCTCTTCCACCCATGCTTCGGGCAATGCGAACGCGAGTTTTTTGCGTTACTGGGAGGGAGCGTTGGGGCCGGTCTATGGTGCACAGCGGGCTATCGCATTCTCCGTGCGCTGCGTCCAGCATCTGCGGAAGAGCTTTTCTTTCCGGCGGTTTCCTGCCGGAAGATCGACGGCGGATTTTCGTCGGTATAAAAACTTATTTTTCTTCCGGAAAGTCGTTTTTGTCACCGATTTGCTTAAATTTGCATGGTCTTTCTCAGAAACGGAAGCGCTATGATCGATTTCGCCAAGTTGCCCGCACCCTGTTACGTCCTCGACGAGGCATTGCTCGACCGCAACCTCGCCACGATCGACCGCGTACGCCGCGAGTCGGGCGCCGAGGTGATCGTCGCCCTCAAAGCGTGCGCCATGTGGAGCATTTTTCCCGAGTTGGCGCGGCATTCCGACGGGGCTACGGCTTCGTCGGCCGCCGAGGCCCGGCTCGTCTTAGAGGAGTTCGGACGTCCGGCCCATACCTATGCCCCGGTCTACTCCGACCGCGACTTCGACGAAATCCTGCGCTGCAGCGACCATATCACGTTCAACTCCGTCGCGCAGTTCGAACGTTTCGGCCAGCGCGCCCTCATCAACGGCATCTCCTGCGGCCTGAGGATCAACCCCGGTTATTCGCCCGTCGAAACCGACTTGTATAATCCCTGCGTCGCCGGTTCGCGTCTCGGCGTCGTGCCCGGGCAGCTGCCCCAACTTCCGGTCGGCATCGAAGGGCTGCACTTCCACGTCCTCTGCGAATCGCGGCCCGGGCATCTGCGGCGGGCGCTCGAGGCCGTCGAGGAGCGTTTCGGCCACCTGCTGCCGCAGATCAAGTGGCTCAACATGGGCGGAGGCCACCTGATGACCCATGCCGACTACGACTGCGACGAGTTGATCCGCATCCTGCGCGAATTCAAAGCGCGGCACCCTCACCTGCGTTTGATTCTCGAGCCCGGCAGCGCCTTTACGTGGCGCACCGGCTACCTCGTCTCCACCGTCGAGGATATCGTGGACAACGGCGGCGTGCATACCGCCATGCTCGATGTCTCGT
>CAZHMX010000184.1:0-1897 GCA_964533725.1 uncultured Alistipes sp.
GCGTCAGCCCCGTTGTCAGTTCACATTGTCGAACCCTTGTTGTTCGGGTTCGCCGCGCGGCTGGGCCAAACCATTGGCCCAAGGAGCGCAGTCGCGCGTCAGCCTTTATGCCGTTCCTAACCGATCGATTGCCCTGCGCGGCGGGCCTCTTCAAGGGCGGGATGCCCCTCGATCTCGCCCGTGTCGTTGACGCCGCCGGCAAAGATCACGCCTTTCAGGCAGAGCCTCGGGAAACAGTCGACCCAGCCTTGCAGGGTCTTCACCGCACCCTCGACGGTCGTCTCTTCGTCCTCGGCCGCCGAAGCCAGCAGGTAGGTCTCCCGAAAACGGTAGTCGGTGTCGTAGAGCGGGTTGGCGCGGTCGATCATCGTCTTCATCTGGCCGCTGACGCTGTAATAATAGATCGGCGTGGCCCATACGATGACCTCGGCGTCGTGCATCTTTTGGCCGATCCTGACGGCGTCATCCCCGATCACACACTGGTGCGTGTCGCCCTTCTGGCAGGCCATGCAACCGCGACAGAATGCGATCTTCCGCTCGCGCAGACGGACGATCTCCACCTCGTTGCCTGCCTGCTCGGCTCCGTGCGCAAACTCTGTAGCCAGCCGGTCGGAGTTGCTGTTCCGACGCGGACTGGTGCTGATAATCAACACCTTTTTTGCCGATCTCTTGGTCGTTTCCGTTGTCGTCTCCATGATTGTTTTCGTCTCTTTTTTGTTTCTGTCTTTGTTCTCGCTGTCTCTTCGGCCTTTGCTTTCGGCTTCGTTCCGGCGCTTGTTCGGCCGCATATTCAGCCTCTGCCCTGTTGTAGCTCCCGCCGCAACCGTTTTATTGTTGCAACCCTTTGCCCAGGCGCTCGACCATCGCTTCCAGCTGCTTTTTGTACTCCTTGCACCCCTTTTCGAGGTCGGCGGCCGCTGCGGCTGCATCCTGCGGATTGCCGTGTACCGCGATCGGTGCGTTCCAAAGCATCTTGGCATGGTTGGCCTGACCCTCGTAAGGGCGCAGATACTCCTCCATCGTGTATTTATTGCGTCCGTCGTGCTGATAGGCAGCCTTTTCCGAACCGGTGGTCGTCACCACCAGCATCTCTTTGCCGGCTATCGATCCCTCCTGTACAAAGGTCATAAAGACTTCGTCGGTCCACTGCTTCAGCAGATGGGGCGCGCTCATCCAATACAGCGGGAACTGATAGACGATGGCCCGAACCCGGCTGACGGCGTCGCGGTAGATATCGGCCTTGACGGGGTAGTCGTAAATGTTGACCACCTCGACCCCTTCAACTTCTGCGGCGGCAGCGGCCAATGCGGCGTTCATGCGGCTGTGTGCGATGTCGGGGTGGGCCACCAGAACGAGCACTTCGGCCTCGACGGCGGACAGATTTTTTGCCTTGTTTTCCATGGTTGTATTTTGATTTTCAATTGCTTCTGTTTGCTTTTGGCCCGTACTGCAAGCCGCGAAGAGCGCTGCGGCCAGCACGAGCATCGAGATTCGGTGTACCATAGGTTGCTTTTTTGATTTTTGCAAAGTTAATAAAAAATATTCGACGAAATGGTCCTATAGCGGTGATAAAGAGATAAAAAAACGCCGCAGGATTTCTGCGGCGCCGTGTTTTTACTGCGAGACGCTTACTCTGCCAGCGGGGTTACGCTGACGTAGGAGCGGCCTTCACGCTTTTTGCAGAACGAAACCGTTCCGTCTACCAATGCGTAGAGCGTGTGATCCTTACCCATACCGACATTTTCGCCCGGGTTGTGAACCGTACCTCTTTGGCGAACGATGATGTTGCCGGCTTTGGCAAACTCACCACCGAAAAGTTTTACTCCGAGTCGCTTGCTTTCCGACTCACGGCCGTTCTTCGAACTACCTACACCTTTTTTGTGTGCCATTTTCCGTT
>CAZHMX010000185.1:0-1841 GCA_964533725.1 uncultured Alistipes sp.
GTGGCGTTTGTAACGCCCGCCCCACAAAAAATATACACCTCCGCAAGAAAACATTATTGGTCGGGGTCGTCCGTCCGGGTGGGGGCGGCCACGGGGCCAAGGAGGACCGTCGGATTGAATCGGAGTATCAGGACACGGCGTTTTATGAAAATTCCTGCGGGAAGTTGATTTTTCTCGCAGGAAATTTGTATTTTTGCACTTTCAAACATCTTGTAACGAAAAAGTAACACATATAACTATGAAATTCGCCGAGTATAAGAACCTCGATCTGCCCCAAGTGGCCGACCGCGTGCTCGAAAAGTGGGACGCCGACGACACGTTCCACAAAAGCATCACCACCCGCGAGGGCTGTCCCTCGTTCGTCTTCTTCGAAGGTCCCCCGTCGGCCAACGGTCTGCCGGGCATCCACCACGTGATGGCACGCACGATCAAGGATATCATCTGCCGATACAAGACCCAGCGCGGGTATCGCGTCCACCGCAAGGCCGGTTGGGATACCCACGGTCTGCCCGTCGAACTGGGCGTGGAGAAAAAACTCGGCATCACCAAAAAGGATATCGGCACGAAGATCTCGATCGAAGAGTACAACCGCACGTGTCGCGAAGCGGTGATGGAGTATACCGACATCTGGGAGGATATGACCCGCCGGATGGGGTACTGGGTCAACATGGACGACCCCTACATCACCTACGACAACAAATATATCGAGACCCTGTGGTGGCTGCTCAAACAGCTCTACAACAAAGGGCTGCTCTACAAATCGCACACGATCCAGCCCTATTCGCCCGCCGCAGGCACGGGGCTTTCGAGCCACGAGCTCAACCAGCCCGGATGTTATCGCGACGTGAAGGATACCACCGTGGTGGCACAGTTCAGAATCAAGAATCCGCGGCCCGAGATGGAGGGTTGGGGTACGCCCTGCTTCTTGGCCTGGACCACGACGCCGTGGACCCTGCCATCGAATACCGCGCTCTGTGTAGGACCGAAGATCGACTATGTGGCCGTGCGCACCTACAACCCCTACACGGGTCAGAAAGTGACGGTCGTGCTGGCCGAGGCGCTCATCGGCGCACACTTCAGCAAGAAGGCCGCCGGGCTGCCGCTCGACAGCTACAAACCGGGCGACAAGGCGGTGCCCTACGAAATCGTGGGACGCTACAAGGGTCCCGAGCTGGTCGGCATGGAGTACGAACAGCTCTTCCCGTGGGTCAAGCCCGCCGAAGTGGCCGAGGACGGATCCTGGAAAGAGGCCGCCGGAAAGGCCTTCCGCGTGATCCCGGGCGACTACGTTACTGTCGAAGACGGTACGGGTATCGTCCACATCGCCCCGACGTTCGGTGCCGATGACGCCCGCGTGGGCAAGGCCGC
This sequence comes from uncultured Alistipes sp., assembly GCA_964533725.1. Lineage (GTDB taxonomy): Bacteria > Bacteroidota > Bacteroidia > Bacteroidales > Rikenellaceae > Alistipes. Next base: position 1,369 of record CAZHMX010000185.1, read on the forward strand.
CGGCATTCCGGGAATGGTGATGATCACCCGCCGCGGCGAGGTGCGCCCGATGGTCGACATGACGGGCAAATACTTCCTGACCGAGGATCTCGACCCCGCATTCGTCGCCGCCTGTGTCGATACGGAGCTGTACGGCCGCTACGCCGGCCGCTGGGTCAAGAACGCTTACGATCCGCAGTTCACCGTCGACAACCGCTATGACGAAAAGGCCGCTTCGGTCGCCGAGACCCTCGATATCTTCCTCGCGCTGGAGATGAAGGCCGCCGGCACCGCCTTCAAGATCGAGAAGCACACCCACAGCTACCCCCACTGCTGGCGCACCGACAAACCCGTCCTCTATTACCCGCTGGACTCGTGGTTTATCCGCACCACGGCCCTCAAGGAGCGGATGATGGAGCTGAACGGCACGATCCGCTGGAAACCCGAATCGACCGGCACGGGACGTTTCGGCAAGTGGCTCGAGAACCTGAACG
>CAZHMX010000186.1:0-1821 GCA_964533725.1 uncultured Alistipes sp.
CGGTCTCGCGGCCCAGCTCCGACATCATCGAGCAGATGTTGATGATCTTGCCGTGACCCTTCTTGATCATCGAGGGGATAACGGCCTTGGCCACGATAAAGGGAGCGTTCAGGTCCACGTCGATCACCTGGCGGAACTGTGCGGCCGTCATCTCGCACATCGGGATGCGCTTGATGATACCGGCGTTGTTGACCAGAATGTCGATCACGCCGACCTCGGCCTCGATACGGGCCACCATGGCGTTGACCTGCTCTTCGTTCGTCACGTCGCAGACATATCCCGTGGCGTCGATACCCTTCTCCTTATAAGCGGCCAGACCCTTGTCGACCAGCTCCTGCTTGATGTCGTTGAAGACGATCCTGGCGCCGGCCTCGGCAAAGGCGGTGGCCAAAGCAAAACCGATACCGTAGGAGGCACCCGTTACGAGGGCGACCTTACCTTCCAATGAAAAATTTACCATCTCTGTACAGTTTTATAGTTCAGTTTATCTCTCTCTTTCCGGTTATTTCAGCTCGTCGGTTTTCAGACCGTCCATATCGCCGTAGTCGAGGTTCTCGCCGCCCATACCCCAGATAAAGGTATAGTTGGAGGTGGCGCAAGCCGAGTGGATCGACCATTCGGGGGAGATGACGGCCTGCTCGCCCTTCATCCAGATGTGGCGGGTCTCCGACGGTTCGCCCATAAAGTGGCATACGGCCTGGCCTTCGGGTACCTCGAAATAGAAATAGACCTCCATACGGCGGTTGTGCGTATGGGCGGGCATCGTGTTCCAGGTCGAACCGGGCTTCAGCTCGGTCATACCCATCTGCAACTCGCAGGTCGGAAGCACCTGGTTGACGATCATCTTGTTGATCGTGCGCTGGTTGCTCTCCTCCAGGGAGCCCATGTCGACGACGATGGCATCCTCACGGGTGATCTTGCGGTCGGGATAGGCGGTGTGTGCGGGCGCGGAGTTGAAGTAGAACTTGGCGGGAGCCGCCCCGTCGACGCTCTTGAAGATGACCTCACGGTCGCCGCGGCCCACGTAGAGCGCCTCCTTGTAGGCCAGCGCATACTCCTTGCCGTCGACCACGACCACGCCGTCGCCGCCGACGTTGAAGATACCCAGCTCGCGACGCGAGAGGAAATAGGGCATGCGCACGATGTCGATGGCCTCCAGTTTCAGCGCCTCGCCGACGGGCATGGCGCCGCCGGCTATGATCCGGTCGTGCATCGAATAGACCATATTGACCTCGTCGGCCGTGAAGACCGCGGGGATGTGGTAGTGCTCGCGGATGCGGGCCGTGTCGTAATGCTTGACGTCCGCGGGATGCGAGGCGTAACGTACTTCGTAATTGGTTTTCATAGTTTTATAGGCAGTTTTTTGTTGTTCGAAATTTGGGACAAAGTTACTAACAAATCTGCAAAAAGACAAATTTTACGGCAAAAGTCTGACAAAAGAAAAATATTTCGATCTTTTGTGAATAAACTAACAATAAATGACTATATTTGCCGCGCTTATAAAACCAAACCAAATTCAAAAACTTATGGATCAAACCAAGGTTCAGGAGCTACAGGATGTGGTGATCCGTTTCTCGGGCGACTCGGGCGACGGCATGCAGCTCACCGGTACGCTCTTCTCCGACACCTCGGCGTTGATGGGCAACGGCATCTCCACCTTCCCCGACTACCCCGCCGAGATCCGCGCCCCGCAAGGAACGGTGGCCGGCGTTTCGGGTTTCCAGGTTCACTTCGGCGCCCGACGCGTCATCAACCCCGGCGACTTCTGCGACGTGCTGGGCGCCATGAACCCCGCCGCCCTGAAGGCCAACCGCCGCTGGC
>CAZHMX010000187.1:0-1749 GCA_964533725.1 uncultured Alistipes sp.
CCGGGGAGCGCCGCGCGGCAAGGGGCGGGGTCCTATCCCGCCCCGACGAGCGCAGCCGTATCAGGACAGCAGTTCCAGCAGCGCCTCCGGCCTATCGATAATCCGGTCGGCCTGTGCCTCCTCCAATTCTGCCCGGGCGCGGAAACCCCACGTCACGCCGAGCGAAGGAATCCCCGCGGCGCGGGCCGTCAGGATGTCGATCCCCGAATCGCCGACGTGAAGCGCCTCTTCGGGAGCGACACCCGCGGCCTTCAGACAGTCGAGATCGATCTGCGGATCGGGTTTCAGAGGCACCCCCTCGCGCTGCCCCAGAACGGCGGCGAAGGGGAGGTCGGGGAAGAAGCGCGAGATCAACTTCGAAGTGCCGACCTGAAACTTGTTCGAGGCGACGGCCAGCAGAATGCCGCGGCGGTGCAACTCGCCGAGCAATGCGGTGATTCCGTCGTAAGGCGTGGTATAGATGTCGATGTGGTCGGTGTAGTAGCGCAGGAAATCGGCGCGCGCCGCCTGCACGGTAAAGGGATTGCGCAGGGGTTCGGGCAGCGCACGCTCCACCAGCCGCATGATGCCGTTGCCGACCATCCGGCAGTATTCGTCGTAGTCGTGCTGGGGCAGTCCGCGCAGGGCCAGCATGGCGTTGGCGGCCACGGCCAGGTCGCCGATCGTATTTAACAAGGTGCCGTCGAGATCGAAGATGACGAGTCGGGTTTTCATATCCGCAAAGGGTTGATTCGCCGGCAAAAATAGCGAAAAAGTCGATGCGGTTCAAAATTATTTGTAAAAATCGGTCCCGGGATCCGAAAAACGGAACAAAAAAACACCAAAAATTGCAAGGAAAGAAAATTTTTATTAAATTCGCAATCCAATACAGAGACAAACCAGCGCAAACAGTTAGATTGTCACAAAACATAAAAACCAAAACGAATTATGGCAGACGTAAAACGTGTCTATACCTTCGGCAACAAAGAGGCCGAAGGTAACGGTAAAATGCGAGAGCTGCTCGGTGGTAAAGGTGCCAACCTGGCGGAGATGAACCTCATCGGCATCCCCGTTCCTCCGGGCTTCACGATCACGACCGAGGTATGCTCGGAGTACTACAAACACGGCCAGGAGGCCGTCATCGAGATGCTGCGTCCCGAGGTGACCAAGGCCATGGCCAAGATCGAGGAGCTAACGGGCAGCAAGTTCGGCGACAAGAACAAGCCCCTACTGGTATCGGTACGCTCGGGCGCCCGCGCCTCGATGCCCGGCATGATGGATACGATCCTGAACCTCGGTATGAACGACGAGGCCGTGGAGGCCGTGTCGCGCCGTTCGGGCAACCCCCGCTTCGCCTGGGACTCGTACCGCCGCTTCGTACAGATGTACGGCGACGTGGTACTGGGCATGAAACCCGTTTCGAAAGAGGATCACGACCCCTTCGAGGTGCTCATCGAGGCACAGAAAGAGAAGCGCGGCGTGAAGATGGATACCGACCTGACCACCGACGACCTGAAGGAGCTGGTGGCCAACTTCAAGGCAGCCATCCTCGAGCAGACGGGCAAAGCCTTCCCCGTGGATCCGTGGGAGCAGCTCTGGGGCGCCATCTGCGCCGTATTCGGCTCGTGGATGAACGAGCGCGCCATCCTCTACCGCAAACTCAACAACATCCCGCAGGAGTGGGGTACGGCCGTTTCGGTCATGGCCATGGTATTCGGCAACATGGGCAACAACTCCGCTACCGGTGTGGCCTTCTCGCGTGACGCCGCT
>CAZHMX010000188.1:0-1717 GCA_964533725.1 uncultured Alistipes sp.
CGGGTTCGCCGCGCGGCTGGGCCAAACCATTGGCCCAAGGAGCGCAGTCGTTGTCGTCACACGTTATCAAACAACAGCCGCACCGATTTTACACTCGGTGCGGCTGTCATTACGGGCCCGTCGGATTAGTCCTTCAGTTTGGCGGAGAGGAACTCGCGGTTGAGGCGGGCGATATGGGCGATGGAGATCGACTTGGGGCACTCGGCCTGGCAGGCGCCGGTGTTGGTGCAGTTGCCGAATCCCAGTTCGTCCATTTTGGCGACCATAGCCTTGGCTCGGCGGGCGCCCTCGACGCGGCCTTGCGGGAGCTTGGCGAGCGACGATACGCGGGCGGCCACGAAGAGCATGGCGGAGCCGTTCTTGCAGGTGGCGGCGCAGGCACCGCAACCTACGCAGGCGGCGGCGTCCATCGACTCGTCGGCGTCGGCCTTGGGGATGGGGATGGCGTTACCGTCGGGCACGGAGTTGGTGCGTACGGAGACGAAACCGCCGGCCTGGAGGATCTGGTCGTAGGCGCCGCGGTTGACCACGAGGTCTTTGATCACGGGGAAGGCGGCCGAACGCCACGGTTCGATGGTGATGGTTTCGCCGTCCTTGAACTTGCGCATGTAGATCTGGCAGGTGGTCACGGCCTGCGAGGGACCGTGGGCGTGGCCGTTGATGTGCAGCGAGCACATGCCGCAGATACCTTCGCGGCAGTCGTGGTCGAAAGCCACGGGCTCTTTGCCGGCGTGTACGAGGTCGTTGTTCAGGATGTCGAGCATTTCGAGGAACGACGTATCGGGAGAGATGTTTTTCACCTCATACTTCTCGAAAGCGCCCTTCGATTTGGCGTCCTTTTGACGCCATATCTTTAATGTAAAATTCATTGTTGTTCTTAATTAAAGGGTTACGTCAAAAGTGGTTAGTCCTTGTAGTTGCGCTGTGCGGGGTGAACGAACTCGAAGTTGAGCGGTTCGGGGGTCATCTCGGGGGCCTTGTCCTCGCCCTTGTACTCCCATACGGCGGCGTAAACGAACTTCTCGTCGTCACGCTTGGCCTCGCCCTCCTCGGTCTGGTGCTCCGAGCGGAAGTGACCGCCGCACGACTCCTCGCGGTTCAGCGCGTCGCGGGCCATCAGCTCGCCCAGCTCGAGGAAGTCGGCCAGACGGAGTGCCTTCTCCAACTCGACGTTGAAGCTCTCGGCCGTACCCACGACCTTCACATCCTTCCAGAACTCCTTGCGCAGGGCCTGGATCTCGACGATGGCTTTCTCTAACGACTCCTTCGTGCGGGCCATGCCGACGTTCTCCCACATGATGTGGCCCAGACGCTTGTGGATATCGTCCACCGACTGTTTGCCGTTGATCGACAGCAGCTTCTTGATCTTGTCGTTCACGGCCTTCTCGGCCTGGTCGAATGCGGGAGTATCGGTCTTCACCTTCGGGGCCTGGATCTTGTGCGAGAGGTAGTCGCCGATGGTGTAGGGCAGCACGAAGTAACCGTCGGCCAGACCCTGCATCAGGGCCGAAGCACCCAGACGGTTGGCGCCGTGGTCCGAGAAGTTGGCCTCGCCGATGGCATACAGACCGGGGATCGTGGTCATCAGGTTGTAGTCCACCCAGATGCCGCCCATGGTGTAGTGCACGGCGGGGAAGATCTGCATCGGCTCGTTGTAGGGGTTCACGTCGGTGATCTCCTCGTACATGTCGAAGAGGTTGCCGTAGCGCTGCTTGAT
>CAZHMX010000189.1:0-1698 GCA_964533725.1 uncultured Alistipes sp.
CGAGGGGGCGCAGTCGGCCGTGCCGTCGGCCTCGCGGGTCTCCTGCACGGCGCACTTGATGCCGAGGCGCTGCATGTTCTTGTTGGTCGATATTTCGGAGTCGATGGGGTGCCCTTTGATTATGAGCGTCAGCGATATGCCGACGACGAAAAGCCCGACGGCGAACAGGGAGCAGAGCACTACCGGCAACCAGGATGGCATGGCATGGGAATTTTAACGGTCGAAATTTTGCCTTTCGGCGACAAATGTATACATTTATAAGATAAATTGCAAGAATATCGACACGTAAATTCGAAATCGCCCGTCTATTGCGTTTTGACGGCCTTTTTGCTGAAAATCAAGGTTATTTCTTCCCGTTTCCTGTTTGCGGTTTCTTAATTTAATGTACATTTATCTACATTAATTCCCATTTATTCGTTGTGTTTTTGTTACTCGCTCGAATAATTCATTACCTTTGCAAAAACCCCTTGTATGAAGTACGGCAAAGCCAAGGAGCCCGTTCGTCTGCGCTTCCGCAAGCTGGCGAATGGCAATACGTCGCTCTACCTCGACCTCTATCAGAAAGGGGTGCGGCGCTACGAGTTTTTGAAGTTGTACCTTATCCCGGAGCGTAACGCAGGCGACAGGCAGCGTAACGAGCAGACGATGACTTTTGCCAACTCTATCAAGGCGCAGCGCATCGTCGATCTCCAAGCCTCGGCCCATGGTCTCACCGCTCCGACCAGCGGGGGCCGACTGCCTTTGTTGGAATACTTGCAGTCTGAAAAGGAGGTATTCGAGCAGCGAGGTTCGACGTCGTACGCCCGGCAGGTCGATTCTTTGATGTTTCATATCAACAAATTTGGGGGTGGTCATGCTCGCCTGCAAGATGTCGACCGTCGTTTCGTCGAGGACTTCATTGTTTATCTGCGGCGCAGTTATCGGAACGGTACACCCTTGCGAGAATCATCGCAGCGGACCTATGTGTCTGTGTTCAGCGTTTTATTGTCGCGGGCCGTGCGGGCCGGTTTGATTGCTAAGAATCCCGCGCCGGAAATATCTGCTTCCGACATGCCGCAGATGCGGTGTCGGCCGCGATCGTTCCTTACCTTGCAGGAGGTGCAGCAGTTGGCGAGTACCCCATGCAGGGACGAAGAATTGAAGCGGGCGTTCCTGTTCAGTTGCTTCTGCGGGCTGCGGTATTCGGATATTCGGGCATTGACCTGGCGGAATATCCGCGCCGCAGGCGATGGCGGGTTGCAGGTTGAGATAGTCCAAACCAAGACCAAGGCCGTGGTCTACTTGCCGCTTTCCGACAATGCCGTGGCGCAGTTGCCGCCGCGCAGGGAGCCCGATGCGTTGGTCTTCTCGCTTCCGGCGGGAATCAGTCGGGTACTCGACCGGTGGGTCGCGGCAGCCGGCATCGAGAAACACGTCACGTTCCACGTCGCTCGGCACACGTGCGCCACGCTACTCTTGACGTTTGGCGCCGATCTGTACACCGTTTCCAAGTTGCTGGGCCATTCCGATGTGAAAACCACGCAGATTTACGCGAAAGTCGTGGACGAGAAGAAGCGCGCAGCCGTCGACTTGGTACCCAAAATATAAAGCCCGGCTATTGCAGTCGGGCTTTCTCTGTCATGCGTAAGATGTAGCGGCCGTCGGGGGTCTTCAGCACCTGGACGCCTCCCTTTCTGTTTGCTCGGCGTTCCGGGTAGA
>CAZHMX010000190.1:0-1566 GCA_964533725.1 uncultured Alistipes sp.
GCCGCGCGGCAAGGGGCGGGGTCCTATCCCGCCCCGACGAGCGCAGTCGTATCAATACAAATTGTCGTACATGCTCTGGCTCTTGTCGTATTTCAAGTCGGACAAAGAGGCCGCCTTCACGCCGATATTGAAACTCCAGCTTCGATAGGTTCCGAAGGGCACCCACATAAAGGACATCTGCCAGCAGTGGAGGTCGCGGGTGATGGAGATGGAGGAGGTGGTCAGTTTCCTGCGCATGATATCGAAACCGCCGGTGAAGGTGAGCGACGTTTTGGGGGTGATGGTCAGACCGCCGGTGAAACCGAGGTTCTGGTTGATGTTCTTGCGATAACCCGTGGTGCCGTTGTTGACGTAGGATATCGAATAGTTGACCGTGTAGTTGAAACCGATATTCCACGGCATCGAGAAGTCGTAATAGCTTTGGGCCATATACTGCCGGCGCAGGGTGGGATCCATCGTGCCGTAGGGGTCGTAGAAGGGGTTGGTGTATTCGGGCGGGATGTTGGACATCACGTCGTTGATGGCGGGGGTGCTTTTGTCCTTGCGGGAGTTGAAGTTGTAGCCGAAGGTCCAGCCCGTGCTCACGACGCGGCCCGGGAAGAAGAGTTTGTTGATCAGCTTACCCTGCGGCGTGACGCGATAGGGACAGAGGACCATGTTGATGTTGAGGCCGAAGTTCTTGATGATCGACGAGCGGATCGAGACCGAGATATTCGACAGTCCCATCGAGTCGGCCAGCAGGTTGTAGTTGCCGCTGATCCGGAAGTCGTCGATAAGTTTGATCTTGCGCACGCCCGAGGTGTCGCGGTCGGAGAGGACCTTCATTTCGAGCGTCTGGCTCAACGAGAAATTCATCGCCATGCTGGCACCGCCGGGCGAGGACTGGTAGAGGTTGCCGGCGTAGGGCGAGTAGGTGCGGTAACGGCCCGTGGAGTCGATCTGCACGTTGCGCAGGAAGCCGTACGACAGCTTGCTGAAGTCGGGCGTGTAGCTGAAACCGAACGTGGGCTGCAGCGTGTGGCGGATGGCCTGGATCTTGGCCTTCCTGCGCCGGTTCTTGGCGCGGTACATACCGTAGATGGTCGTCGAGGCCGAGAGCGAGGTGCTGTAACGGTACTGACGCCAGAAACCGTACTGCATCGGCAGGGTGTCGACCTTGTTCTGCGCGGGGTTCCACTTGTACTCCTGCTTGCGGAAATACCAGCTTTCGTCGTAGTTGAACGACGGCGAGAGGTTGATGTATTTCAGGATGTTGAACTGTCCGCTGACGGGAATGGTGTGCTGCACGCCGCTGCGCATGTTTTTCAAGGTCTCCTTCTTGAAGATCTCCTTTTCGGTGGTGTTGATCTGGTTGTTCAGCTTGCCGGTGTACTGCATCGAGATCTTCTCGTACCAGCGGGGTTTGCCGACGGGCTCGCGCCGTTTGAAAGGGTAGATACGCGAGACGTTGAAGACCAAGTTGGGCAGGCTCATCGAGATGGTGGCGTTCTGCGAGTTCTGCGACACGCTCATCGAGGCCGAGAGCGAGAAGGGTGTGCCGGCCCAGTTGCGCGAGTAGGAGATCGA
>CAZHMX010000191.1:0-1514 GCA_964533725.1 uncultured Alistipes sp.
TTCTCGACGGTCTCGGCATGGCCCTTGACCCAGACGAAGCGGACGTGATGGCGGCGATAGACGGCCAAAAAACGGCGCCAGAGGTCGGGGTTCTTCTTTTTGGCGAAGCCCGTCTTCTCCCAGCCGAAGACCCAGCGTTTCTCGACCGCGTCGACCACGTAGCGCGAGTCGGAATAGATCGTGACCTCGCAGCCGTCGTTTTTGAGGGCTTCGAGGGCTTTGCAGACCCCCAGCAACTCCATGCGGTTGTTGGTCGTGAGGCGGAAGCCCTGCGACAGCTCCTTGCGGAAAGGACCCGCGATCAGCACCGCACCATAACCGCCCGGCCCGGGATTGCCCCGGGCCGAACCGTCGGTGTATATCGTTACAGGCAAAGCCATTACCCTACTTCAAGGCGGCCAACTGCTCGCGCAAGGCGGCGATTTTGGCCTCAGCGTCGGCCTGCTTGGCACGCTCGTTGGCCACGACCTTCTCGGGAGCCGACGCAACGAAACGCTCGTTCGAGAGTTTCTTCATCACGCTGGCCAGGAAGCCCTCTAAATAGGTCAATTCGGACTCTATTTTCTTGATCTCGGCTTCGACGTCGATACGGCCCTCCAGCGGGATGAAATACTGGGTGGTCTTGACGATGAAAGCGGCCGCGGCGGGGTTCTTCTCCCCTACCGTGCGGATCTCCTTCAGGTTGCCCATCTTCGTGAGCACCGGGGCATAGTCGGCGGGATAGTTCTCGTCGGCGATCACCTCGAGCGTCAAGGCCTCCTTCTGGGCAATGTTCTTCTGCTTGCGGACGTTACGGATGGCGGATATAGCCTCGCGGACGCGGTCGAAGCGGGCCAGGACCTCCCCGTCGACGGATTCGGCAACGGGGATCCGGGCGTACATGATCGACTCGCCCTCGGCACGGGGCGCCAGATCCTGCCAGATCTCCTCCGTAACGAAGGGCATGAAGGGATGAACCAGGCGCAACAGGTGGTCGAAGAAGGCGCGTGTGGCCTCCATCGTCTTGCTGCTCGTGGGACAGCCGTAGGCGGGCTTGACCATCTCGAGGTACCAGCCGCTGAAATCGTCCCAGAACAGTTTGTAGATAGCCATAAAGGCCTCGCTGATACGGTATTGCGCGAAGTCGGACTCCACCTCGGCCAGCGTGCGGTTCCACGCCTGCGCGAACCAGGCGACGGCCAGACGGTCGTTGTCGCTCTGTCCGGCCGCCGGGTCGACCTGCCAGCCGCCGACCAGACGGTAGGCGTTCCAGATCTTGTTGGCGAAGTTGCGGCCCTGCTCGCACAGCGCCTCGTCGAACATCACGTCGTTGCCGGCCGACGAGGAGAGCAGCATCGCTCCGCGCATGCCGTCGGCGCCGTATTTGGCGATCAGATCCAGCGGGTCGGGCGAGTTGCCCAGCTGTTTGGACATCTTGCGGCCCAGTTTGTCGCGGACGATGCCCGTGAAATAGACGTGACTAAACGGCGCCCGGCCGCGGAATTCGTAGCCCGACATGATCATGCGCGCCACCC